>NZ_JBMDXT010000030.1:0-6026 GCF_048594475.1 Nakamurella sp.
ACCGACCTCGGTGTGCACCGAGTAGGCGAAGTCGACCGGCGTGGAACCCGCTGGCAGCGTGTGGATGTCGCCCTTCGGGGTGAACACGAAGATCTCGCTGTGCGCCATCTCGTAGCGCAGGTTGTCCAGGAACTCCCCGGCATCGCCGGTCTCCCGCTGCCAGTCCAGCAGCTGGCGCATCCAGGCCATCTCGTCGACGCTGCCGCTGGAACCGGTGTGGGTGCCGCGGGTCTCCTTGTACCGCCAGTGCGCGGCGATGCCGTACTCGGCGGTGTGGTGCATGTCGAAGGTGCGGATTTGCACCTCCAGCGGCTTGCCCTCGGGGCCGATGACGGTGGTGTGCAGCGACTGGTACACCCCGTACCGGGGCTGGGCGATGTAGTCCTTGAAGCGGCCGGGCATCGGCGCCCAGAGCGCGTGCACGACGCCCATCGCCGCGTAGCACTCGCGCACGCTGCCGACCAGGATGCGGACCGCGACCAGGTCGTGGATCTCGTCGAACTCCCGGCCCCGGGCCTTCATCTTCTGGTAGATCGAGTAGTAGTGCTTGCCCCGGCCGACGACCTGCCCGGGGATCTTGGCCGAGGACAGCTCGGCCTCCAGCTGCTGGGTGACCGCGGCCAGGTAGGTGTCCCGGGACGGGGCCCGGTCGGCCACCAGCCGCACGATCTCGTCGTAGCGCTTGGAGTGCAGGATCGAGAACGCCAGATCCTCCAGCTCCCACTTCACCGTGGCCATCCCCAGCCGGTGGGCCAGCGGCGCCAGGACCTCCAGGGTCTCGCGTGCCTTGCGGGCCTGCTTGTCCGGCGGCAGGAACCGCATGGTGCGCATGTTGTGCAGCCGGTCGGCCAGCTTGATCACCAGCACCCGCGGGTCCTGGGCCATGGCGATGATCATCTTGCGGATGGTCTCGGCCTCGGTGGCGTCCCCGAACTTGACCTTGTCCAGCTTGGTGACGCCGTCGACCAGGCGCGCCACCTCCTCGCCGAAATCGGCGGTGACCTTCTCCAACGTGTACTCGGTGTCCTCCACCGTGTCGTGCAGCAGGGCGGCGACCAGGGTGGTGGTGTCCATGCCCAGGTCGGCCAGGATGGTCGCCACGGCGAGCGGGTGGGTGATGTAGGGGTCGCCGGACCGGCGGAACTGGCCGGCGTGGGCCTGCTCCGCGACCTCGTAGGCGCGCTGGAGCTCCTTGAGGTCGGCCTTCGGGTGCAGGCTCCGGTGCACCCCGAACAGCGGTTCGAGCACCGTCCGGGTGGGCGAGGCGGCGACCCGCTGCCCGCTCATCCGGCGGGCGATCCGGGCCCGCACCCGCCGCGTCGCCGACGGGGCCGGCACCTCGGGCTCGGGCACGGGGGCGTCGGCGGCGGGCGGGACGGGGGCGACCTCGCCCACCGGCCGCGCCGCGGACCCGCGGTTCTCCACGTCGGTCATGCCCTGGTCCCTTCGTCAGGCCGCCCGGCCGCCCCACCCGAGGGGGTCACGCCGGCCCGGGCACGGCGGCCGAGGGCGGGGTCGGCAGCCAGGTCGGCACGGCCGACCGGCGCGCGCATCCGCACGGTCATTGGGGCACACCCCCTTGGACGACGGCGAGGGTCTGACGATCTGGTCAATGAGCATAACGCCGCGGACCCGCCCACCCTTCCGTCCGGCGTCCACCCGCCGTCCGTCCGCCGTCCACCCGCCTTCCGTCCGCCTTCCGCCCGCCGTCCGCGCGCGCTCCGCCCGGCGTCCACCCGCCGGCCGGGAGGGCGCCTACCATCGCACTTCGGCCGCCGGATCGGGCGGCGTCGCTCGACGAGGAGGCAAGTGTGAGCTCGAACGTGTACGGCGTCACGGAGATCGTGGGCACCTCGACCAACGGGGTGGAGGACGCCATCGAGAGCGGGATCGCCCGGGCCTCGACCACCCTGCGCGGGCTCAACTGGTTCGAGGTGACCGAGATCCGCGGGCACATCAACGAGGGTCGGGTGGCCCACTACCAGGTCGGCATGAAGGTCGGCTTCCGGATGGACGCGGACGCCTAGCGCCCCGCCCGGGCCGACCCTTCCCGGGTCGGCCCGCACCCGGGTCGGCCCGTCCCGCCGGTGACCGTTCCGGCCGCGCCCGCCGTCGAACCGGCACTGTCGGACCCACTCGCTACCGTGCCGACCATGACGATCTCCGTTGCCATGGTGACCACGGACTCGACCGATCCGGGGCCCCTGGCCCAGTGGTGGGCGACGCAGTTGGGCGGCACGATCGTGGCCGACAACGACGGCTTCTACTACATCGTGCAGGTGCCCGACGGCGTCGCGATGGCCTTCCAGGCCGTGGAGGCGACGTCCCCCGGGAAGAACCGGCTGCACCTGGATCTGGTGTCGGCCGACCGGCCGGCCGAGGTGGAGCGGCTGGTCGCGGCCGGCGCCACCAAGATCGCCGACCGGGACGGCGGCGGCTTCTGGTGGACCACGCTGGCCGATCCGCAGGGCAACGAGTTCTGCGTGGCCGACGCCAACGCCCACTGACGGTCGTCCGGCGCCCGCGTCAGCCGACGAGGCGGGCCCGGATCGCGTCCTGGGTGGCCGGATCGACACCGATCGCCGCCAGATAGCCGTCGAACGAGCCGAAGTTGCGGTCCACCGAGTCCCAACCGGCGGCCAGATACCGCTCGTCGACGCCCAGCAGGGCGTCGTCGGCGTCGAACTGGTCGCCGTACCGGGCCGCCAGCCAATCGCGCAGGCTGCCCATCGCGGCGTTGCTGAGCAGGTAGTCCTGCAGAATCGTGTCCCGGTCGGCGCCGAGGATGGTCAGTAGCGTCGCGATGGTCCAGCCCGTCCGGTCCTTGCCGGCGGCGCAGTGGACCAGCACGCTGCCCTCGGTCTCGGCGACGGCCCGCATGATCGCCGCCACCGACCGTTGCGCCGGTCCGAACACCGGGATGGCCGCGTAGTACCGCAGGGTGCGGGCCAGCGGCGTCGTCGGATCCGCGTGGTCGGCGGCCGCGGCGTGCACCGGCATCGTGCCGTCCTCCGGGTGGAACGGGGCGATGGTCACGGTGACCGACTCCGGCACCCGGTCCGCGCCCTCCCGCTCGATCTCCAGCTCGCCGCGCAGGTCGAACACGTCCGTGACGCCCAGGTTGACCAGTGCCTCCTGCCCGGCCGGATCGAGCCCGGAGAGCACCGCGGCCCGGTACACCAGCCCGCGCCGGACCGGGCCGTCCGGGGTCGGCAGGCCGCCGATGTCGCGGAAGTTCCACGTGCCGGACAGCACGTCGGCATGGGTCGGAATCACGGTCAGGTCCTTTCGGTGGCGGGCGGGCCCATCACCGATCATGCCCTGAGCGGTCGCCGCGAGGTTCACGCCGGATGCACGGCGGGTGGACAGCCGGTGCACGGCCGGTGCCGCGGCTCCCCGGTCGCCGGGCACGGACAAGGCAGAGTGGGCGGGGGTCTTGACGCCCAGCATCGTCACCCTCACTGTCCGGACCAGCAGCAATCACCTCACGGCTTCGCCCCCGCCCGCCTCACCTCCGCCGCCGGGCGTGGATCGCGAATGCGGCGCCATGCCTGGCTGGGTCATGATCACGGTTATGACAGTCATCAGTCCCTCGACATGCCCTACTTGAGCCGTCTGTCGACGAGGGAGTCCTCGGGTGCCCATCGGCGGGGCTGGCCGGGGTTGTGCACGCCTGGCAGAACATCGATCATCGCCGGTCTCCGCACCGGGATCAGTAACGGCGGGACCGAGGAATCCAACCCCCAGATCGTCAAGCACATCGGCCGAATCGCGTTCGCGGAGAAGATCGTGATGGGCGGCGTAGTAGAACAGCATCGAGTGCAGCCGTTCTATGACGTCCTCGATCTGGGCGTCGACCTGACGGGGTGACGACGCCGGCCGCGACGATCGTTCCTGCAGCCCGGCCGACCAGTCGACCTTCCAGCGGGCGTGCCACTTGGCCAGGGTCTGCCGCGCCACGCCGGACTCGGCGGCGACGTGACAACAGATCGGCCGGCCGGCATCGACGCGCTGGCACAGACGCCGGTGTCCTTCGGGGGTCAGCGGGGCGTTACGGTACGCCACGGGGTCCCTCCTGTTTCAGTGTGTTTGGTTGGCCGCTTCACACCTCACCAAGAGGACCCTCCTTCATGCCCGCAACCAGCAGCCCCGGCGTGTCACCAATGTCCCTGGATGCAACAGCTAGCCCTGACTTCAGCACCCTTTTCGGCCCCCGCCTGCCTCGCACCTTAGACTCCATCCGAGTCAGCGAAGCTGAGCGCGGTGGTCGTGACGATCGGCAGGACCGCGGCCTGATCTCCCTCAGGGCATCGCCGGATCCATCTCCTAAGCGCGGCGCACCATCGAAGGCCACGGGCCGTGCGACGCATTTGTCTTATGCCGGGACCCCACCGACGCTCGACGCAACGACGTGCGATCATGCTAAGGGTTATTGCGTATCTTTCCTGGGGGGGCGTTGACCGTCGGCCTTGTCGATGCATCTCCTTCCGCGCCGGACGATTTCGAGTTTCTGATCGCTAATCGGCTGCTGAACCATGCGGGCGCCTTTGCGGAGGGAGCGGTTGGCGGATACCTGCAGCGATACCTACCCGAACATGTGGCAGCAGCCCGGCTATGGTCAGAGCTGGCCAGCCAGGGTGACGTACTGGACAGCTTGGACCCAGATGCCGTCGCGGCGGAAGCGTTCCGGACCGGTTACGGACGCGGGGACCTACCACCGATAATCACCGTGAGCATGGCCGCGCGGCATGAACTGGCCACGGCGTCGGATGCCGATCAGCGGCGGTTGCTACGCGTGCTGATGGCCGCAAGGTTGGGCCTGGACGACCCAACGTTGCGTGATCCGCGGGTGCTGTGGACCCAACTCGCCCGAGTCCACCCCCACCTACCGCTCACCGGCCACACTGCTGGCGCATACGCGGTCGCCTTCGGCAGTCTCCCTGACGGCCGGGTCCTGCTCGCCACCGGCAGCGACGACGGGACAGTGCGGCTGTGGGATCCCGCCACCGGCACCCCCACCGGGCCACCCCTGACCGGCTATACCGTCGGGGTGAGAGCAATCGCCTTTGGCCAGCTCCCCGACGGCCGCCGCGTCCTGCTGGCCACCGGAAGTTGGGACAAGGCGGTTCGGCTGTGGGACCCGGCCACGGGCACCCCCACCGGGCCACCCCTGACCGGCCACACTCGCGCGGTGACCGCGGTCGCCTTTGGCCACCTCCAGGACGGCCGGACCCTGCTCGCCACCGGAAGCGACGACCGGACAGTGCGGCTGTGGAACCCGGCCACCCGCGCCCCCACCAGGCCACCCCTGACCGGTCACACCGACGGAGTGACTGCGGTCGCCTTCGGCCACCTCCAGGACGGCCGGACCCTGCTCGCCACCGGCAGCCACGACCGGACGGTGCGCTTGTGGGACCCGGTTACCGGCTACCCCAGCGGATCGGTCTTGACCGGCCATACTCGCGCGGTGAGAGCGGTCGCCTTCGGCCAGCTCCACGAGGGCCGCGTCATACTTGCCACCGGCAGCTCCGACGGGACGGCGCGGCTGTGGGACCCGGTGACCGGCACCCGCCCCGGGTCGGTCTTGACCGGCCAGACCGGCCCGGTGCCCGCGGACGCCGTCGGCCAGCTCCCCGACGGCCGCGTCCTCCTCGCCACCGGCAGCGACGACCAGACGGTGCGCTTGTGGGACCCGGTGACCGGCACCCCCACCGGGCCACCTCTGACCGGCCACACCGGCGAGGTGAGAGCGGTCGCCTTCGGCCAGCTCACCGACGGCCGCGTCCTGCTCGCGACCGGCAGCGACGACCGGACGGCGCGGCTGTGGGACGCCACCGGCACCCCCACCGGACCGGCATTGACCGGCCACACCGACCCGGTGACCGCGGTCGCCTTCGGCCAGCTCCCCAACGGTCGCGTCCTGCTCGCCACCGGAAGCGACGACCAAACGGTGCGCTTGTGGGACCCGGTGACCGGCACCCCCACCGGGCCACCTCTGACCGGCCACACCGGCGAGGTGAGAGCGG
>NZ_JBMDXT010000300.1:0-25600 GCF_048594475.1 Nakamurella sp.
CGCCGACCCGCGGGGACCCGCCTACCCGGGGTGATAAACTGACGCCGATTGTGAGTGGTGGGCCGCGTGTCGACCTGTTCATCCGCGCGGGCGTGTTTGATCCGCGCGGGGGAGGGCGGGTTAGAGCTGCTGGCTCTTGAGCGAGGCCACGATGTGCTCGGCCTGGCGGATGGCCAGCGCGACGATGGTCAGCGTCGGGTTGGCCGCGGCGCCGGTGGTGAAGACCGAGCCGTCGGCGACGAACAGGTTCGGCACGTCGTGGGCCCGGCCGTAGGCGTTGGTCACGCCGTCCTCCGGGCGGGCGGACATGCGCGCGGTGCCCAGGTTGTGGGTGGCCGGGTAGGGCGGCGTGCGGTGCGAGGAGATCGCGCCGACCGACTCGTAGATGGCCTGGCCCTGCTGGTAGCCGTAGGTGCGCATGGCGACGTCGTTGGCGTGGTCGTCGAAGTGCACGTTCGGCACCGGCAGCCCGTGCTGGTCCTTGACCGCGTGGTTGAGGGTGACCCGGTTGGTCTCCTGGGGCATGTCCTCACCGACGATCCACATGCCGGCCGTGTTCGCGTAGCCGTCCATGATCCGGGTGAAATCCGGTCCCCACAGGCCCGGTTCGACGAAGCTGGCCAGGAACGGCACGCCCAGCGACAGCGTCTCCATGTAGAAGCCGCCGGCGAACCCGCGGTCGGGATCGTGCCGGGACTCGTCCGCGATCAGGCCGGCCATCGTCTCGCCCCGGTACATGTGCACCGGCCGCTCGAACTGGGCGTACACCGAGCCGGTCGTGTGCCGCATGTAGTTGCGGCCCAGCTGGCCCGAGGAGTTGGCCAGGCCGTCGGGGAACTGCGGGCTGGCCGACTGCAGCAGCAGGCGCGGGGTCTCGATCGAGTTGCCGGCCACGACGACCACGCGGGCCTTCTGCCGCTGCAGGTTGCCGCCGGAGTCCAGGTAGAGCACCGAATCGGCCCGGCCGGACGCGTCGTGGGTGATCTGCACGGCGTGGGAGTTGGGACGCAGGTCGAGCTTGCCGGTCTTGAGGGCCTTGGGGATCTCGCTGACCAGCGTGCTCCACTTGGAGCCGTTCTTGTCGCCCTGGAAGTTGAAGCCGTCCTGGATGGAGGCGGGCCGGCCGTCGTACGGCTCGGCATTGGTGCCGTACGGGCCGGTGGCGTAGAAGTGGTACCCCATCTTCTCGGCCCCGTTGGCCAGCACGAAATAGTTGTTGTTGGCCGGCAGCGGGGCGCGCCCGTTGGTGTGGGTCGACCCGATGCGGTCCTCGGCGATCGAGTAATAGGGCGCCATCTCGTCGTGGTCGACCGGCCAGTCAAGCAGGTTGGCGCCGTCGATCCGGCCGTAGTTGGTGCGGGCCTTCCACTCGTGGGCGTGGAAGCGCGGGGTCGCACCCGACCAGTGGGTGGTGGTGCCGCCGACCGCCTTGACGATCCAGGCCGGCAGGTTCGGGAAGTCCTTGGGCATCCGCCAGCTGCCGGACGTGGTGCGCACGTCCAGCCAGGCCATCTGGCTGAACGCCTCCCACTCGTCGTTCACCCAGTCGTCGATCGTGAAGTAGGCGCCCGCCTCCAGGCAGACGACGTTCACGCCGGCCGCGGTGAGGTCGTGCACGGTGGTGCCGCCGCCGGCCCCGGAGCCGATGACGACGACGACCGAGTCGTCGTTCTGGTCGAAATGGACGCCGGCGTGCTCGCCGCCACTGCCCTTGGTGGTCGCCATCTGTCCGCTCACGCTCCGGTCTTGGTCTTGATGGGGACGAACGTCACCGGGCCGTCGTACTCGGTGATCCGCGGCTCGGGGAGCCAGTCCAGGTCGTTGAAGCCGCGGCTGACGTAGCCGCCCTTGTCGAACGAGGAGCCCTCGTAGCCCAGCGCGGCCCACGTCTCCGGGTCGTCGTACAGGTTGACGGTGGCGAAGCGGCGCACGTAGCCGAAGAACGCCGTGCTCTCGATCCGCTTGAGGATGGTGTACCCATCGGCGGTGCTCAGGCCGACGAAGTCACCGTCGGCCAGGGCGTCCAGGTCGGCCAGACCCTGCTCCAGCGTCGAGCGGTTGAACGGGTTGCCGGCCGCGTCCGCGATCAGCTTGTCCGCCGTGCGCTCGTAGGGCCCGCGGGGGACGTTGGCATGCGGGTAGGCCGCCTGCAGCATCCGGATCAGGACCTGCCTGGCGCGGTCGGTGTCCTGGGTTGACGTCATGCCCTCTCCACTTCGGTGTGGTGCCCGCGAGTCGGCCGGCCGAGGCCGGGTTCCCACGGAGATGTGTGACGGAAGGCGCGTCCCGATGTGCTCGTCGGCGCCGGATCGTGCGTGGACCAGGCGTCGACGGGATGACCGCCCGTCGGCAGGAATGCAGCCACTCTGCGGGGGGAACGGGGCGAATTCCAGACCGGTTCTCGCACCCTGAGAACATCCGGAGGCGGACCTCACTCGGCTGTCATAGGGTCGGCGCCGGCCGGCTTCCGACGCCCCGCAACGGCGCGTGGGTGCGGTGGCGGCCCGAAGGTCCGCTCCCGGGCGGACGAGCCGACGGAAGGGCACCACGCATGATCTTCATCTGCGCCAAGTGGCAGGTAAAGCCGGAGAACGCCGACCAGTGGCTGGATCTGACCCGCGACTTCACCGAGGCCACGCGCGCCGAGCCGGGCAATCTGTTCTTCGACTGGTCGCGCAGCGTCGACGACCCCAACGAGTTCGTGCTGATCGAGGCGTTCCTGGACGACGCGGCCGAGGCGCACGTGACCGCCCCGCACTTCAAGCAGGCCCAGGCCGACCTGCCGCAGTACCTGGTCGCGACGCCCAAGATCGTCAACTTCGTCGTGCCGGGCAACGACTGGTCCGAACTGGGGGAGATGGAAGTCAAGTAGGCGGGGGCGCGTCCGGCCCGGGCGCCGGCGGCGGGCGGGTTCGCCGACCGGCCGCCGGGCTGCGTTATGGTCGTGCATGCCCGCAAACGCCCTTGTGGGTCGGGATGCCCAGATTGTCGAGCTGGAATCCGTGCTCGAGCGGGCGCGCGCCGGACACGGCGGTGCGGTGCTGGTTTCCGGCGAGCCGGGGATCGGCAAGACGTCGCTGCTGCAGGCGGTGGCGAGCCGGGCCGCGGGCGTGTCCGTGGTGGCCGTCGCCGGATTCGAGGCCGAGTCGACCATCCCGTTCGCCGCGGTCCAACGGCTGGCGATCCCGTTGTCCGGTCGGCTGGCGGTGTTGCCCGAGCGGCAGCGTCAGGCCCTGGCGATCGCCGCGGGCCGGGCCGACGGTCCGCCCCCGGATCGCTTCCTGGTCGGCCTCGGGCTGCTCGGCCTGATGGGGGCGGCCGCCGCGGAGCAGCCGCTGGTGTGCGTGGTGGACGACGCCCACCACCTGGACGTGGAGAGTCTGGACGCTCTCGGCTTCGTCGCCCGCCGCATCGAGTCGGAGCGCATCGCGCTCCTGTTTGCCGGGCGCCCCGATCCGGCGGTGGCCCGGCGGCTGGCGGGCGTGCCCGAGCGGACGTTACCCGGATTGCCGACGGACGCGGCAGTGCGGCTGCTCCGGCGCTCGACGGCCGAGCCGATCGATCCGGCCGCGGCCGCCGCGATCGTCCGGGCGCTGGGCGGGAATCCCCTGGCCATCGTGGATCTGGCCGGTGACGCTTCCGCGGCCGAACTGGCCGGGTGGGGGCTGGCGGACCGGCCCGTGCCCGTCGGCCCGCGCCTGGAGGCGCACTACCTGCGCCAGGTGGCCGCGGTCGACCCGCTCGCGCAGGCCTGGCTGCTGCTGGCCGCGGCCGATTCGGCGGCCGGCCTCGATGTGATCGGCGCTGCCGCCGACCGCCTCGGCATCGATCCCGACGCCGGCAGCCGGGCCGAAGCCGCCGGCCTGGTCGCCCTTTCCGGCACGGTGCGGTTCCGGCACCCGCTCGTCCGCTCGGCCGTCTACACCGCGGCGTCCGGGGTGGACCGGCGGCGGGTGCACCGCGCGCTGGCCGCGGCGGCGACGGGGCTCGGCCGGACCGAGCTCGAGGCGTGGCACTCCGCCCAGGCCACCCCGGGTCCCGATCCCGCGATCGCCGACCGGCTGGAACACGCGGCCGACCTGGCCGCCCGGCGCGGCGGCTTCGCCTCCCGGGCCAGCGTGCTCGCCCGGGCCGCCGAGCTGACCGCGCCCGGTCGTCGACAGGCCGACCGGCTGATCGGGGCGGCCGAGGCGGCGCTGGTGGTCGGCGCGGTGCAGGTGGCCGCCGACCTGCTGGGCCGGGTGGACCCCGCCGTGCTGGACCCGGTGCTGCGGGCCCGGTGCACCGTCGTCCGCTACGGCATCGCCCTGTTCACCGCCGACCCGGACATCCTGCGGCGCGGCACCGCAATGTTGATCGAGGCGGCCGACGGGTTCCACGACCACGATCCGGTGCGGGAGCAGCAGACCCTGCTGATGGCCTTCGAGTCCTGTGTCGTCGCCGACCGGCTCATGGACGGCGTCACCCCGGACGAGCTGGGCGAGCGGATGGCCGCCGCGGCGGCCCTCGCGGACGGTCCGACCGCCGACATCCTGTGCGGCCTGGGCGCCCTGATCCGGCTGCCGTACGACCGGGCCGTCCCGCCGGTCCGGGCGGCGCTCGACCGGATCCGGCGGTTGCCCGAACCGGATGCGATGCAACTGGGCACGGCCATCACCGCGCTGACCACGTTCCTGGCCGACGTCGACGAGCGGGACGCCGCCCTCGACCGGTGCGCGGCGGCCGCGCGCGCCGCCGGCGCTCTGCGTTCGCTGGACACGGTGATGTGGTTGATCTCCTTGACCCAGCTGACCGGCGGCACGGTGCGGCGGGCGGCCGAATGCGTGGAGGAGGTCCGCGGGATCCGGCGGTCGATGGGGTACGACAGCGAGCAGGTGGTCAATCCGGCGGTGATCGCCTGGACCGGTGGCCCGCGGGAGCTCGTCCGGCAGATAGGCGCGGCGGCCGCGGCGGGAGGCTTCGGTGGCGTGACGGCCGTGGCCACCTGGTCGTTGGCGGTGCGTGACCTGGCCGAGGGACGGTACCCCGATGCCTACCGGCTGCTTCGCCCGCAGATCATGGAGCCGTTCCTCCAGGTGACGCCGGTGCAGTTCCCGGACTTCGTGGAGGCTGCGGTCCGCAGCGGCCACGCGGACGAGGCGGTGACCCGGGTCGAGGAGATGGACCGGCGGGCGGCCGTCAACGGCTCACCCTGGTACCGCGGCCTCGCGGCGCGCAGCCGGGCTCTGATCGCCCCGCCGGGCGAGGCCGAGCCGCACTACCGGTCGGCCGTGGAGGCGCTGGCCGGCACCGGTGCATTGATCGACCTGGCCCGGGCCCACCTGCTCTACGGTGAGTGGCTTCGCCGGGTTCGCCGGCGCGGCGAGGCCCGGCGCGAACTCACCAGCGCCCGGGACCTCTTCGAGCGGGGCGGGGGCGAGATCTTCCTGGGCCGGGTCCGCGGAGAGATCGAGGCCACCGGCGCGGCAGGAACGACCGCCGACGAGGGGAACCCGCTCGGTCTGACCGCCCAGGAGCTGGCGATCGCCCGGCGCGCGGCGGCCGGGCAGACCAATGCCCAGATCGCCGGCGCCCTGTTCATCAGCCCGAACACCGTTGACTACCACCTGCGCAAGGTGTTCGCCAAGCTGGCCGTCTCCTCACGGCGGCAGCTGTCCGATCGGCTCGGCGGTCCCGCCGCCGGGTAGTCACCGGGACCTGGCTGATCCGGCCGGCCGGGGCGGCGGCCGGACCGACTACGTGGTTCACGTGGTCCGCCCGCCGTCCGGGCGGGTCCAGGATCGGCGGAGCCGACCCCCCGAGTGGGGCCGAAAGCCACGGCGGCGGTCCGACCACCCGGACGCACCGACAACCCGGCCGCGCCGACCACCGGGCGCCGACCACCGGGCGCCGGCCGCCGTCGTCTCACGACTCCACCGACCCATGACCGGAAGGACCGTCGACATGACCGACTCCGCCCCCGACACCGTGGTGCTCGTCCACGGGCTCTGGATGACCCCGCGCAGCTGGGAGAACTGGGTCGAGCATTACCGCGCCAAGGGGGTGACCGTGCTGACCCCGGCCTACCCGGGATTCGAGATCGAGGTCGAGGCCCTGCGGGAAAACCCGCAGATCATCGCCGAGCTGACGGTCGCGGACACCCTGGACCACCTGGCGTCGGTGATCGAGGGCGTCGACACGCCGCCGCTGATCATGGGCCACTCCTTCGGCGGGACGCTGACCCAGTTGCTGCTGGCCCGCGGACTGGGCTCGGCGGGCATCGTCATCGATTCCGCGCCGACGGAAGGGGTTCGGGTGACCCCGGTCTCGCAGGCCCGATCGCTGTTCCCGGCGTTGAAGAACCCGGCCAACCGGCACCGCGCGGTCGGATTCACCCCGGAGGAGTTTCACTACGCCTTCACCAACACCCTGACCGTGGAGGAGTCCAGGACGGTCTGGGACCGGTACGCCATCGCCGCTCCCGGCTACTGGGTCTGGGAGTACGGCCTGTTCGCCAACTTCAAGCCCGGCCACCAGGACACCTGGGTGGACTACACGGCGGACCGGGCGCCCCTGCTGTTCATCGCGGGCGAATCGGACCACATCATGCCGCCGTCGGTGAACCGGTCGAACGCCCGGCACTACCGGGCGTCGCCGGCGTTGACCGAGTACGTCGAGTTCGCCGGACGGGACCACTGGACCTGCGCGGCCCCTGGGTGGGAGGCCGTTGCCGATCGCGCCCTCGAGTGGGGCCTGACCCACGCGCGGACGGGTCGGCCCTGGCTGGCCGGTCGCTGACCGCCCGGTCGGGCGCAGGCCGCCGGACATCCGGTCGAGGCGGCGCCGGGCGGGCCACGCCGATCAGGCCGGGCGACGGGGCCGGGCAGCAGCGCCGCGGAGCGGGGTCGGCGCATGCTCCATGATCGTCGGGTGACGAACGAGCTGCGATCGCCGGACCGACCCGTCGTGCACACCCCGGCCGGACCGGTGCGCGGCACCGACGACGGCCGGGTGCGGGTGTTCAGGGGGATCCGGTACGCGGCGCCGCCCACCGGCGCCCGGCGGTGGTGCGCGCCGGTGCCGCCCGAGCCCTGGACCGATCCGGTCGACGGCAGCCGGTTCGGCGCGATCGCGCCGCAGCCGCCGAACCCGGTGATCAACCTGGGTCCGCAGGCCGTGCAGGACGAGGACTGCTTGTTCCTGAACGTCTGGTCGGCCGCGGCGGTGCGGCCCGGCGACGCCTGCCCGGTCATGGTCTGGGTGCACGGCGGCGCGTACCTGCTCGGGTCGGGCAGCCAACCGATCTACGACGCCGCCGACCTGGTCGCCGACGGCGACCTGGTGGTCGTCACCATCAATTACCGGATCGGCGCGCTGGGCTTCCTCGACCTGACCTCGGTCGCCCCGGACTCCGGCGTCGACGCCAACCCCGCGTTGCAGGACGTGCTGCTGGCCCTGCGCTGGGTCCGGGACAGCATCGCGGCGTTCGGCGGCGACCCCGGACGGGTGACCCTGGCCGGCGAGTCGGCCGGCGGCGGCCTGGTCACCACGCTGATGACGGTGCCGGCCGCGGCCGGCCTGTTCCACCGGGCGATCGCCCAGAGCTCGCCGGCGACCAGCGTGTTCGACCGGCACCGCGCGCGGACCGTCACCGAGGTCTTCCTCGACCGCGCCGGCCTGCGCGCGGACGCAGGTGCCGGCAGCGGCACGAACGGCGGGGCGGCGGACCTGCTGCCGGCCCTGCGGTCGCTGCCGATCGGCCCGCTGCTGCGGGCGGCGACGGGCACCTACGACACGATCCCGACCACGTCACCGGGCGTCCTGGCGTTCTTCCCGGTCGTCGACGGCAGCCTGGTGCCGGAGCACCCCCTGGACGCGTTCCTGGCCGGTCGCCAGCACCCGGTCCCGCTGCTGATCGGCACGAACAAGGACGAGGCGTCGCTGTTCGCCCGCATGTCGGCGCCGATCATGCCGGTGGCGCCGGACACCATCCGAGGGATGTTCGGCCGGCTGGCGCAGGAACGCCCGGACGTCACGCTGCCGACGGAGGACCGCGTGCTGTCCGCCTACACCGGCGTCCGGGCCAAGGGCCGCGGGCTGGCCGTGGCCCGCGACATCGGCTTCCGCATGCCCGCGGTGTGGCTTGCACAGGCCCACGCATCCGTGGCGCCGACCTACCTCTACCGCTTCGACTGGGCGACGCCGTTGCTGCGGCTGCTGCGCATCGGCGCCACCCACGCCACCGAACTGCCCTACCTGTGGGGCAACCTCGTCGCCGGCCCCAAGGACCCGACGTTCAAGCTCGGCGGCCTGCGGACCGGCCGGGTGCTGTCGGCCCGGATGCAGCAGCGATGGCGCTCGTTCATCGCCGGGGATGGGCCGGACGCACCGGGAGCTCCGGCCTGGCCGGCCTTCGACCCGCGTGGCCGGGCGACGATGGTGATCGACCGGGAGGACGTCCTCGTCGGCGACCTTGACGCCGAGCTGCGGGCCGCGTGGGGGCCGACGGTGCTCGCATTCCGCTGATCCCCGGTCCGGCCTGCCCCCGCCGCCCCGGCCTGCCGCGTCCCGCGCGGATCATCTACGCAGGCGCGGACAAACCCGTCGACTTGCTGCTCATCCGTCACATCCGGGGCTTGTTGATCCGCGCCGGCGTTGTTGATCCGCGCGAGCAGGGGCGGCGGAGCCGGGTGCGGCGGAGCCGGCGGGGCCGGGTCCGGCGGATCCGGCGGGGCCGGCCGGTTCAGCCCAGGTAGGCGCTGACCCCGTCCGCGATGCCCTCGGCGATCTGCTGCTGCCCCTGGGACGAGCTCATCAGGGCGGCGTCGGCGGAGTTGCGCATGTTGCCCATCTCCAGCATGACCGTGGGCCGCAGCGACAGGTTCAGGCCGGCCAGATCGCCGCGCTGCCACAGGCCGCCGGAGCCCAGGTGGTTGGACGGCGACAGGCCCGCGTTCACCAGCGCGTCCCGCATGTCCGAGGCCAGCGCCTCGGACTGCGCGGCCATCGCCGCCCCCGCCGGTGCCCGTTCCGCGGTCATCACGTAGAAGCCCTGGGCCCCGGCGTCGTCGCCGTCACCGTGGATGGACACCACCGCGGCGGCGTTCGCGTCGTTGCCGAAAGCGGCCCGCTTGTTGACGCACGGCCCGACGCCGTCGTCGCTGTTCCGGGTCATCCGCACGTCGAAACCACGCGCGGACAGGATCGACTGCAGCCGGGTGGCCACGCCCCAGTTGAACTCGTGCTCGGTGTACCCCGCGTTGGTCGAGGTGCCGGTGGTGTTGCACGGCTTGGTCTGCCCGAACCCGGCATCGACCAGGGCATTGATGATGTCCGGATTGGACCCGTTGGCGCCGTTGTGGCCGGGGTCGATGACGACGATCTTGCCGCCGCCGGTCGCGGGCTGCTGCTCGGTGGCCGGGTCGCGGGTCTGGGCCGGTTCCTGCGGGGCCGGGGCCGGCGGTTCGGCCGGTGGGGTGTAGTCGTCCTGCGGCGCGTCGACCGGCGTCGATTCCGGGGTCGGGTCAGGCTCGGCGGAGGACGACTCCGGCGACGGGCTCGGCGCTTCCGCGGAGCTCGACGTCGCGCTGCTGAGCCCGGGCACGGTGACCGGATCGCCGGCCGAGGAGGCCACGATCGACGGGGAGAAGCTGGTGCTGGGCGGCTCGGCCTGCTGCGCCGGGGCGGCGCAGGCGGCGAGCAGCAGGGCCGCGCCAGCGACGGCGAGCACGCCGAACCGACCACGGCGCGCGCGCAGGGCCTGGTGACTCATGGTGCCTACTGTGCCATCGGCGGGTGTTGCGCCCCGGTAGGTCGGCGGTGTCGCCGGCGGCCGCGCCACCGAGATCACTCCTGCGGTGGACGACCGACGGCACCGGATCGACGTGGTGTCCGCGCCGGGCTCGGGTCCGTCCACCACCGACCCCGCGCGATCCGGCTGGTTCGTCGCCGGATCGACGCGGTTCCCACCGCCTGTGTTCGATGGTGGCCTCGCCCGCGCGGCCAACTACTGTGGCCGGTGGTGGACGGACCCGGATCGGCCGCCGGAACGGAGTGATTCATGCTGCCCGGAATGCCGGACTTCTCGCAGATCCTGATCCAGGCCCAGCAGATGCAGGCCGAGATGGAACGGGCCCAGGCGTCGCTGTCCGAGCAGGAGGTCACCGGGACATCGGGCGGCGGGCTGGTCACCGCGGTGCTCAACGGCGGCGGCGACCTGCTGCGCCTGTCCATCGATCCGTCCGTGGTCGACCCGGCCGACGTGGAGACCCTCGAGGACCTGATCGTGGCCGCCGTGCACGACGCCCGCCGGGCCGCGCAGGACGTCGCCAACGACGCGATGGGGGCGGCGGCCAGCGGGCTGACCGGCTCCCTGGACCTGTCCGCGTTGGGGCTTTCGCTGCCGAACTTCGGTCCGGCCGACGAGGAGGACGAATACCTCGACGATGACGACGACGAGGACGACGACGACGACGAGGATGACGACGGGGACGAGGACGAGGTCACCGAGATCGAGGTGATCACCGTCGAGGCGATCGAACCCGCGCCGCAGGACCCGCGGTCGCCCGGTGCGGGCGGGGTCTGACCGGTGCCGGTGTACGAAGGTCCGGTCCAGGACCTGATCGACGAGCTCGGCCGGTTGCCGGGCATCGGGCCGAAATCGGCCCAGCGCATCGCGTTCCACCTGCTGACGGCCGACCCGGCCGACCTGACCCGGTTGCAGGCGGCCCTGCAACGGGTGAAGGACGAGGTGCGGTTCTGCGCGGTCTGCGGCAACGTCGCGGCCGACGAGACGTGCCGGATCTGCGCCGACCCGGCTCGGGAGGAGGCGGTGATCTGCGTCGTGGAGGAGCCCAAGGACGTCGCCGCGATCGAGCGCACCCGGGAGTTCCGGGGCAAGTACCACGTGCTGGGCGGCGCGATCTCGCCGATCGACGGGATCGGGCCGGACCAGCTGCGGATCGCGCCCCTGCTCACCCGGATCGCCGCGCCGGGCGTTCGCGAGGTCATCCTGGCAACCGACCCGAACCTGGAAGGCGAGGCGACCGCCACCTACCTCACCCGGTTGTTGCAGCCGTTCCCCGGCCTGTCGGTGACCCGGCTGGCCAGCGGGCTGCCGGTGGGCGGCGACCTGGAGTACGCGGACGAGGTGACCCTGGGCCGGGCCTTCGCCGGCCGGCGTTCGGTCGATGCCTGACCCGGACGATCCGGGCCGCCCGTCGGAGGCGACCGCGACCGGGTCCGGTGGCATCTACCACTGGCGCGACCAGCTGCGCGTGACCCTGCGCGCGTTGGAACCCGACGACACCCAGCCGATGCCGCGGATCAGCCCGGAGCCGTTGCCGACCCCGCCCGATCTGCTCGAGCTGCTGCGCGCGCTCGGGGTCGCCCTGCTCAACAGCGCCGACTCCGCGGCCACCGCCACCCAGACGCTGCAGGACGTGGCCGCCGTCTATCAGGTCGACCTGCAGGCGATGGTCATGCCGACCGGCATCCTGCTGCGGTCCAGCCGATCCGAGGTCGACCTGGTCACCGTGCCCAACCGGGACCTGCGGCTGGATCAGATCGGGCAGGTCAACGACCTGGTGGACCTGCTCAAGACGGGCACGATCAGCCCGACCGCCGGGCTGGAGCGCCTGGATCGGATCCTGACCGCGGAACCGCGTTTCCCGACCTGGGTCTCGGTGGTCGGTCAGATGGTGCTCGCCGTCGGCTTCGGCCTGCTGCTCAACCCCGACCTGGTCGGCCTGCCGTTCTACGCCGGGCTCGGCCTGTTCGTCGCGCTGCTGCGGCTGCTGGCCGGCCGGTGGGGCACGCTCTCGGTCGCCCTGCCGGTGATCGCCGCGTTCCTGGTCACGGTGCTCGCGGTCGAGGTGGTGGCGCCGTTCGTCCGGGACGACCCGATCCGGTTGGTCGTCCCCGGGCTGATCACCTTCCTGCCCGGCGCGACGCTGACCATCGCGACGATCGAGCTGGCCGGCGCCCAGATCGTGTCCGGCGCCAGCCGGCTGGTCTGGGGCATGTCGCAGCTGCTGCTGCTGGCCTTCGGCGTCTTCGCCGGGTTGAACCTGCTCGGGTACCCGGCCCAGAGCGGCGCGGTGCAGGCGGGGGCCTGGGCGCCCTGGGTGGGCGTCGCCCTGGTCGGGGTCGGTTACATGCTCTACTCCAGCGCCCCGCCCGGTGCCCTGGTGTTCCTGCTGATCGCCCTCTACGCCTCCTACGCCGCGCAGGCAGCGGGTGCGCTGCTGCTCACGCCGTCGCTGTCCGGCCTGCTCGGCGGGCTGGTCATCGTGCCGCTGAGCCATCTGCTGTCGAAGTTCCCGCAGAGCCCGCCGGGAGCGGTGCTGCTGCTGCCGGCGTTCTGGCTGCTGCTGCCCGGCGCGCTGGGCTTCCGCGGCGTGTCCAGCCTGGCGATGGGTGCGACCGGCGGCGCCCAGGACCTGATCATCACCGGCATCTCCATCTTCGCGGTGGCCTTCGGGGTGCTGATGGGCATGTCGATCACCAAGGACGCCGGGGCGATCCGGCGGACCTGGCGGCTGCGGGTGCTGCGGCGCCGATCGCAGCGGCTCGGGCGGGGTGCCGGCCGCTGAGCCCGGGACGGCCGGGCCGGGTCAGCCGGACGCGACCGGTGGCGTCAGGTCGCTCGGGCTGACGCCGAAGTGCCGCTTGAACGAGCGGGAGATGTGGGTGGGATCGGTGTAGTGCCAACGGCGCGCGACCTGGCCGACGGTCAGGCCGGCGGCCAGGTCGTCCCGGGCCCGGGCCAGCCGGCGGAGCCGGATGAAGGACGCGACGCTCTCCCCGGAGTCCTCGAACGCCCGGTGCAGGGAGCGCACCGACACCCCGATCGCCCGGGCCACGCCGGCGGCCGACAACCGCTGTTCACGCAGGTGGCGCATGATGTGCGCCTCCGCCGCGGCGCGGGTCGCGACCGTGGTCTGCGGCACCCGGACCGGCTCCTGCAGGGCGGCCGCCAGCAGCTCGATGGTCGCGTTGCGCGCGGCCGGCAACGCGCCGAGCGGCAGCCGATCGATGGTGGTGGACAGCGCCTCCAGGTACCCGCTGAGCAGGGTGACGGCCGGGGCGCCGGCGTCCAGCACCGAGCCGGTCATCAGTTCCCCGCGGGCCCCGACCTCCGCCAGCGCCGCCTTGGGCACCAGCAGGCTGCGCTTGATCAAAGGCTCGCGCACCAGGAACGTCGCCGGCGTCGCCGAGTCCCACACCACCACACTGCCCGGTTCCAGCGCCGCCTGGCGCCCGCCCTGCTGGACGATCTCCCGCCCCCGCAGCGTCATCAGCATCACCAGGTACTCGCCGTCAGTGCCGGCGACCTCGCGGCTGGCCCGGACGCCCGCGTTCGGGTCGCAGGTGCAGTCGACGAGGATCAGGTCGGCCAGGTGGCGCCGGCGGACCGACGCGCCGAACCCGACCTGGCGGTCCGGATCGAGCTCGGTCACGCTCCAGGACAGGTGGGTGGCGGACAGCATCCGGCTCCACGCGTCGACCGCCTCGGCGCGATCGTGCGTGCGGAACGACCAGTCGTCGGGCTGCGTCATGGCCACCTCCGGGGGTGCCTCGACCGTAGGCGCGCGGGCGACGGGCCCACAAGGGCCGGTCGCGAGTTGGCGCAAACCGGCCGGCACCCGGCACGAATGGTCATGGCCGGGCCGGCCGACGCCGCCCTAGCGTGATTCCCGCCGGTCCCCACAACGAGGTGAAGGAGCCCTGATGACAAGCAGTGTCGCCGATCGCGCGGCGGGCGTGGCCGTTCCGGACCAGCGTCGGGACGTCGAGTTCGACGCCGACGGGGTCACGCTGCGCGGCTGGTACTACCGGGCCGCGGGCGGCGCGCCCCGTGCGCCGGTCGTCGTGATGTGCCACGGGTTCGCCGCGGTCAAGGAGATGTACCTCGACCGGTACGCCGAGGTGTTCGCGGCCGGCGGGCTCAACGTCCTGGTCTACGACAACCGCAACCTGGGCGCCTCCGACGGCGCACCGCGCGGCGAGATCGACCCGCAGCGGCAGATCGTCGACTTCCGCACCGCGATCACGTTCGCCGAGACGCTGCCGGGGGCCGATCCGGACCGCATCGGTATCTGGGGATCGAGCTACTCGGGTGCCCACGTGCTGGTGGTCGCGGCCACCGACCGCCGGGTCAAGGCCGTCACCAGCCAGGTGCCCGTCGTCGACGGCGACGCCAACTTCCGGCAGCTGGTGCGGGCCGACTTCGTCGACGGGGCCCGGGCCGAATTCGACGCCGACCGGCGCGCCCGGTTCGCCGGGGCCGACCCCGTGATGATCGACGTGGTCAACGCCGATCCGCTGGCGCCCAGCGCCCTGCCCACCCCTGATTCCTACGAGTGGTTCATCGGCACCCACGAGCTGCGCGCCCCGAGCTTCGTCAACTCGTGCACGCTGCGCAGCGTCGAACGGTTCTCCGAATACCAGCCCGGGGCCTACATCCGGCTGATCGCACCGACCCCGCTGCTGATGTGCGTGGCCCGGAACGACGTGCTGACCCCGACCCGGATCGCGCTGGACGGCTTCGCGTCGGCCCGCGAGCCGAAGAAGTTGGTGGTCCTGCCCGGTGGCCATTTCGATGCGTACGTCAAGGGTTTCGACATCTCGGCGGGGGTGCAGCTGGACTGGTTCCGCCGGCACCTGCTGGCCGGCGCAGGGGTGGAGGTCTGACATGCGGCTGGAGAACAAGGTTGTCGTGATCACCGGGGCGGCGTCGGGATTCGGGCGGGCGGCGGCGCTGCTGTTCGCCCGGGAAGGTGCGTCGGTGGTCGTCGCCGACATTCTGGACAAGCCGTTGGCCAAGGGTTTCGAGGACGATCTCGAGCACGGCACCGCCGATCTGATCACGGCCCAGGGCGGCCGGGCCGTGTTCGTGCGGTGCGACGTGACCCGCCGGGCCGACACCGACGGGGCGGTCGCCGCCGCGGTCGAGCACTTCGGCCGGCTGGACGTCATGTTCAACAACGCCGGCATCTACCGCGGCGGCAAGCTGATGGACGCCTTCACCGAGGACGACCTGGACGCGTGCTTCGACGTGAACGTCAAGGGGACCTTCTTCGGCACCCAGTCGGCGGTCACGCAGTTCCGCCGTCAGGAGGTCGATCCGGTGACCGGGCAGCGCGGTGTGATCGTGAATCTGGTGTCCACCGCCGGTCTCCAAGGGCACCCGATGCAGTCGGTCTACAACATCTCCAAAGGCGCGCAGGCCAACCTGACCCGGTGCGCGGCCATCGAGTACGGCGCGGAAGGCATCCGGGTCAACGGCATCTGCCCGACCTACGCCAAGACCGCGCTGACCCGGGATCTGTACGAGGACATGGCGTTCATGCGGTCGTTCGCCGACAGCGTCCCGCTCCGACGGTGGGGTGAGACGGCCGACGTCGCCCAGCTCGCGCTGTACCTGGCCAGCGATGAATCCAGCTACGTGCACGGGGATCTCGTCCGCATCGACGGTGGGGAGACGCTCTGCCGCTACTCGGTCTAGGGGAGCGGAACAGGTGCGCCTGGCGGGGCGGGCCGGCGGGGAGGTGTCGACGGGGGCGTCTCCCCGCACCGGTCCTTCAGGACGCGGTGCGGATCGGGGCCTGCTCGAACTCGGCGATGACCTGGGCGGCGACGACCGCCGAGCTCTTGCGCCGATCCATGGCCGTGCGCTGGATCCAGCGGAACGCCTCGGGCTCGGTCAGCCCGCGGTGGGTCATCAACAGCCCCTTGGCCCGATCGATCAGCTTGCGGGTCTCCAGCCGGCGCGCGGCCGCCTCGACCTCCGCGGTCAGCCGGGCGACCTCGGCGAAACGCGCGATGGCCAGTTCGATCGCCGGGAGCAGGCTGACCCGGCTGGGGAACGCGGGAAGCAGTCCATGGGCGCCGGCGTCCCGGACGGCGGCGACGCGCTCCGGGGTCACCTCGTCGGTGAGCACGACCACCGGGGCGATCCGGGCGGCGGTGAGGTCGGCCAGGGCGGCCAGGTCGTCCGGGCCGGAACCGATCGCCAGGACCACCACGTCCGGTCGCCCGTCCCGGACCAGGCCGGACATCAGGGCGGGGTCGTCGGCCCGGGCGGCGATCTGGAAGCCCATGCGCTCCAGGAGACCCTCGACCGCGGTGCGGACCGCCTCGTCCCGATCGACCACGACGGCGCTGCGGACCCGGCCGTCGACCGGCGCGGAGGCATCGGCCTGCACGGCGGCCGGCCCGGCTCCGCCGGGGCCCGGAGTACCTGGCCGTAACGCGTTCATCACCGGACATCCCTTCGTCGTCGCCGCGTCCCGAACCGGCCGGCTGGCCCGCTCACCGTCGTCAATGTGCGTAGTCTATCAAGCACTGCGTGGCGACTCAAGCATGGGGGGGCGCCGCGCCCGCGGTCCGGTCGCGCCGGCGGATGGCCCGAGCGGGATCGCCGGGCGGGGGGGCGACCGAACCGAACCGGACCGGACCGGACCGGACCGGGACCAGGTGGCGATGCCGACGCCGTCGGCATCGGGCAGCCATTTATCGTAGATTGGCGCGGCCCGCTGCAGCGGTGCCCCGCAGTCGATCCCCGGAGGTACCCGTCATGACCGACCCCGCGCCCGACGTCGCGCTGGCGGTGGACATCGGCGGGACGAAGGTGGACGCCGCCCTGGTGACGCCGGAGGGCTCGGTGCTGCGCGAGACCGTCGCCCGGCGACCGACCGGCCGGGCCTCGACCCGGGAGGCCATCGCCACGTCGATCCGGGCGGCCGCCGCGGCGGCCCGCGCGGCCGGCGGGCCGGGGTCCCGGGTCCTGGGTATCGGCGTCGGTTCCGCCGGTCCGGTGAACCTGCCGGCCGGGTCCATCTCTCCGATCAACTTGCCGACCGCGGCCGATCTGGTGATCACCGAGGTGCTGGCCGGGCTGGCGCCCGACGCCCCGGTGGCGCTGGCGCTGGACGGCACCTGCATCGCGCTTGCCGAACATTGGCTGGGCGAGCTCGCCGGCTGCTCCGACGGGCTGGCCATGGTCGTGTCCACCGGCGTCGGCGGCGGTTTCATCGCCAACGGCCGCCCGGTCACCGGAACCTCCGGGAACGCCGGGCACATCGGTCAGATCCGGGTGCGGACCCGGGACGCCGACGACCCGGTCGCCAGCACGCTGGAGGCGATCGCGGCCGGACCCGGCACGGTCGCCTGGGCGCGCTCCCAGGGTTGGGACGGGCAGACCGGCGAGGATCTGGCCGCGGCGTATCGGTCCGGGTCGGCGATCGCCGAGCGTGCGGTGGCCCGGTCGGCGGCTGCGGTCGGCGAGGCGATCGCTACCGCCACCACCCTCTACGACCTGCAGACCGTGGCCATCGCCGGCGGATTCGTCAATGTCGCTGACGATTACATCGATCGGGTGCACGCGGCGGTCCAGCAGGCCGCGCTGCACCCGTATGCGCGCCGGGTGCGGGTGACCAGGTCCGCCCTGGCCGGCGACGGGCCGTTGCTCGGCGCCGCGGCGCTCATCCTGCGGCAATGACCGGCCGGACCGCGGGCGAGCGGCCCGACGACTCCGGCGCCGGCCGGCGCCGCGGGTCCAACCTCCCGGCGGTCGGCACCTACAACCAGACCCTGGTCCTGGATCTCATCCGCCGCGTCCCGGACGGACTGAGCCGGGTGGAACTGGCCGGCCGGACCGGACTCTCGGCCCAGACGCTGAGCAACGTCACGCGCCGGTTGGCCGACGCGGGGCTGATCAGCGAGGCCGGGAAGGTCATCTCCGGGCCGGGCAAACCGCGGACCCTGCTGACCCTGAACCCGACCGCCCGCTACGCGGTCGGAGTGCACTTGGACCCGGCCGTCGACACCTACGTCGTGGTCGACTTGGCCGGATCGGTCATCCGTCACGCCGAATACACCCCTCGGGCCGGCGCACCGGAGGTGCTGGTCGCTGCGGTCGCCGAAACGGCGCTGGAGCTGGTCGACCGGTCCGGGATCGCCGCCGATCGCGTGCTGGGCATCGGTGTGGCCGCGCCTGGGCCGTTGGATGCCGAAGCCGGCCGGCTGCTGGACCCGCCACTGCTGCCGAGCTGGCACCACATCGACGTCCGGGACCGCATCGCGGCGGCGTCCGGCCTGCCGGTGACGCTCGAGAAGGACGTGACCGCAGCCGTTGTCGGTGAACTCTGGTTCGATCACGCCGAGGAACTGACCGACTCGATGTTCGTCTACTACGGGGCGGGCGTCGGTGTCGGCCTGGCCGTCGGTGGCTCGCCCCTGCGCGGGCGGACGGGCAACGCGGGCAACGTCGCGCACCTGATCGTCGATCCGGACGGTCCGCCGTGCCCCTGCGGGCTGCGGGGATGCCTCGGCCCGTCGATCGAGCCGCGGCGCCTGCTGAGGGACGCCGGCCTGCGGTCCGGGTCGGTCTCCGGGTCGGGTGGACCCGGTCCCGACGTCCGCGCCGAGCTGGACGCGCTGAGCCGGCTGGCCGCCGAGGGCACCGAGGCCGCCCATCGGGTGCTGATCCGGACCGCCGACCACCTGGCGCGGGCGGTGACCGAGGTGAACAACCTGCTCGACCTGGACATCGTGGTGCTGGGCGGACCGGTCTGGGCGCGGCTCAGCGGATCGCTCGCCCCGCGGTTGCGCGAGCGGCTGCTGGCCAATGCCGCCCTGACCACCACCCGGCCGATCGAGCTCCGGGAGTCCCGGCTGGGCACCGACGTCGCCGCGGTCGGGGCCGCTTGCCTGATGCTCGACCGCTCGTTCTCCGCCCGGCCGGAAGACCTGTTGATCACTCCGTGATCCGGCCGGCCGGGTGTCCGGCCGTGCTGAACCGATCCCGAAAAGTCGGGTCCACTCGGCCCTTGACCTAGTTCTTCAACTTGATTTATAAATTATCCATCGCCCGCGCAGCCGTCGCGGGGATCCCGGGAGCAAGGGAGCAAGGAAGCTTCAGATGAAGACATCGACGAAGGTGTTGAGCCTGGTCACCGCCGCCGCGCTGGCGGTCGGTGCGCTCGCCGGATGTTCGAGCAAGTCGGGGTCGTCGGACTCGGACGGCAAGACGATCAAGGTCGCCTACCAGACCACGGCGACCTTCAACCAGATGCAGACCCTGATGGAGACGGCCAAGAAGCAGTTCGAGGCGGCCAACCCAGGCGTGACGGTGCAGCTGCAGCCGATCCAGGCCGAGGGTGCCGACTACTACACGAAGCTCGCGCTGATGAACAAGTCGGCCAGCACCGCACCGGACGTGCAGTACGAGGACACCTTCAAGATCCAGTCCGATGCGGCCGCCGGCTACCTGCTCCCGCTCGACGACCGCCTGGCCAAGTGGCCCGACTGGCAGCTCTACGCCAAGGGTGCGCAGGAGGCGGGGCAGGGGCCCGACGGGCAGACCTACGGCGTCTCGCTGGGCACCGACACCCGGGCCCTCTGGTACAACAAGCAGCTCTTCGAGCAGGCCGGCATCCCGACCCCGTGGGAGCCCAAGACCTGGGCCGACGTGACCGCGGCCGCTCAGACGATCAAGGCCAAGCTGCCGGACGTCATCCCGATCAACATGTATTCGGGCAAGGCGGCCGGTGAGGCTGCCTCCATGCAGACCTTCGAGATGCTGATGTCCGGCACACCGGACTGGCTCTACAACGCCGACACCAAGAAGTGGGTCGTCGGCAGCCAGGGCTTCAAGGACTCCCTGCAGTACGTCGCCGACACCTACCAGAACGGCCTCGGGCCGTCTCTGCAGCAGGCCCTGGACCCCAACATCTTCACCAACGTGACCGCGGAGTGGCTGCCCAAGGGCAAGTTGGCGATCGCGCTCGACGGGTCCTGGCAGTCCGCGGCCTGGGTCGAGGGCGGGACCGCTCCCTGGTCCGACTGGAGCACCGTGCTGGGGTTGGCCCCGATGCCGACGAAGGACGGCGCCACCCCTGGATCGACGAGCATGTCTGGCGGCTGGACGCTGGCCCTGGGCAAGAACACCGCCAACCCGGATCAGGCGTTCGCCTTCCTGACGACCGCGTTGAGCAAGGAGAACGCGCTGTCCTACGACGTCGACAACAGCCAGATCGCGGTCCGTTCGGACGTCGCCGCCGACCCGAGCTACACCGGCGCCAACCCGAGCTTCGGCTTCTTCTCCAAGCTGGTCGACGTCACCCACTTCCGGCCCGCCACCGAGGACTACAGCGAGATCTCCAACGCGATCCAGGTCGCCATGGAGGCCGTGATGACCGGTCAGTCCAGCGTGGACGAAGCGGCCGCGGCGTACGACGCCGCCGTCACCAAGATCGTCGGCGCGGACAACACCGAGACCGCGAGCAGCTGAGCACATGACGGCCACCGCTGCACCCGCCGCGCCGGGCAGCACCGCCCGCGAGTCGCGCGCCCACGCGCGCGGCTCGCGGGCCGCCCGCCGGACCCTGCCCCTGCTGCCGGCCACGGTCCTGCTCGGCATCTTCCTGGTCGGGCCGATCCTGGTATCGCTGTACGGGTCGCTGACCGACGCGACACTGTCCGGTACGTCGGCCGTCTCGTCATCGTTCGTCGGTCTGGACAACTACAAGTCCCTGTTCGAGGATCCGGACTTCCCCATCTCGGTGTGGAACACCGTGCTGTTCGTGCTGTTCTCGGCGGTCCTGGGGCAGAACGTCATCGGGCTGGGCCTGGCCCTGCTGATGCGGGCGGCCAGCCGGGTGGTCGGCGCGATCGTCGGCACCGTGGTGGTCACCGCGTGGGTGCTGCCCGAGATCGTCGCCGCGTTCGCCGCCTACGCGTTCTTCCGCGACGACGGCAGCCTGAACACCGCGCTGAGCGCGATGGGTGTGCCGATGATCAGCTGGCTCTACGAGCACCCGATGCTGATCGTCATCGTCGCGAACATCTGGCGGGGCACGGCGTTCTCGATGATGGTCTACTCGGCCGCGCTGTCCGAGGTGCCGCCGGAGATCGATGAGGCCGCCCAGATGGACGGCGCCAGCGGCGTCAAGCGGCTGGTCTGGGTGACCCTGCCGATGATCCGCCGGACGATCGCGACGAACTCGATGATCGTGACGCTGCAGACCCTGTCGGTGTTCACCCTGATCTACGTGATGACCGGGGGCGGGCCCGGCGTGCGCAGCACGACGCTGCCGATCCTGGCCTACCAGGAGGCCTTCAAGTTCGGCCAGCTCGGCTACGGCACCGCGATCGCCACCATCATGCTGGTGGTCGGCGGCATCTTCTCCGTCTTCTACATCCGCGCGCTGCGCACCGAGGTGAAGTGATGACCACGATCTCCGCCGCCGCCGGCGGGCCGGTCGCGGGCAAGGCCCCGCTGTCGATGTCGGCGCCGCAGCGCGGCACCATGCGGTGGCTGGCCAACGCGATGCTGGTCGGCATCGGGCTGGTGTTCGCGGTGCCGCTGCTGTGGCTGCTGACCGCGTCGCTGGACGCCGACCCGACCCTGGCCATCGCGATGCCGAAGGTCATGACGTTGGACAATTTCCGGGCGGTGCTGGACCCGGAACTGACCCTGCTCCCGCTGTGGAACAGCGTGATCCTCTCTGGCGGGACCGCCGTCGGGACGGTCGTGCTCGCTGCCCTGGCCGCCTACCCGCTGTCGCGCTACCAGATGCGGGTGACCCGGCCGTTCCTGTACGGCATCCTGTTCGGCACCTGCCTGCCGATCACGGCGATGATGGTGCCCGTCTACAGCCTGTTCGTGCAGCTCAACCTGATCGACTCCCTCGGCGGCACCATTCTTTTCATGACGGCCAGCTCGCTGCCCATCGCCATCTGGATGATGAAGAACTTCATGGACTCGGTGCCCATCGAGCTGGAGGAGGCCGCCTGGGTCGACGGGGCGTCGTCGATGCGGACCCTGGTCCGGATCGTGCTGCCGCTGATGCGACCGGGCATCGCCGTCGTGTTCATCTTCGTGTTCATCCAGGCCTGGGGGAACTTCTTCGTGCCGTTCGTGCTGCTGCTGGACCCGGCGCTGCAACCGGCCTCGGTCAGCATCTTCAACTTCTTCGGCTCGTTCGGGGCGGTGGCGTACGGCCAGCTCGCCGCCTACTCGATCATCTACTCGCTGCCCGTGCTGGGGCTGTACGTGCTCGTCCAGCGCGGCCTGGGCGGCTCGTCGGCGATGGCCGGCGCCGTCAAGGGCTGACCCGCCCGGCCCTGCCCGCCCCCGACACCGCCCGCCGACCCACTCCAGGACGAGGATCCCTTCGCCATGCACGACCGCACCGCGCTCGTCGAGATGCGCATCGACCGCTTCATCACCGAGCGGCTCCGGCCCGCGCTGTACCGCCGACGGACCCCGCTGACGGTGCGCGCGTGGGTGGTGAACGGCGAGCCCGTCCCGTTCGCCGAGGCCGAACGCGCCGTCTACGAACCGTTCTCGGTCGGCACCGCCTGGGGACGGCCCTGGGACACGACCTGGTTCGCGGTGACCGGCGAGGTGCCGGCCGGCTGGCTCGACGCCGACGGCGCCCTGCCGGCCGGCACCCGGGCCGAGCTGGTCGTCGACCTGGGCTTCACGGCCGGGCAGAGCGGGTTCCAGGCCGAGGCGCTGGTCTGGGGCCGGGACGGGGTGCCGATCAAGGGGATCGCCCCGTTCAACACCGCCGTCGCCGCCGCGGTCGACGTCGCCGGCCGGGTCGACGTGCTCATCGAAGCCGCGTCCAATCCCGATGTGGGCAGCCTCTTCTCGTTCGAGCCCACCGCGCTGGGCGACCCCGCCACGGCCGGTCGCGAGCCGGCGTACGTGCTGCGGGCGGTCGATCTGGCGCTGCGCGACCTCGTCGTCGCCGATCTGCTGGCCGACGCCCTCGTGCTGCGTGGATTGCTCGGCCAGTTGGACCTCGGATCGCCGCGGCGGGCGCAGATCCTGCTCGCGCTGGACCGGATGGCCGACACCGTCGACCCGCACGACGTGGCCGGCACGGCGTCCGCCGGCCGGGCCGTGCTGGCCCCGCTGCTGGACCGGCCGGCCGGCGCCAGTGCCCACGTCCTGCACGCGGTCGGCCACGCGCACATCGACTCCGCCTGGCTCTGGCCGGTGCGGGAGACGGCGCGGAAGGTCTCGCGGACGTTCAGCAATGTGCTCGCGCTGATGGACAGCGACCCCGACTTCGTCTTCGCCAGTTCGTCGGCGCAGCAGTTCGCCTGGGTCAAGGAGTTCTACCCGACGCTGTGGACCCGGCTGGTCGAGCGGGTGCGGGAGGGTCGCTTCGTGCCGGTCGGCGGCATGTGGGTGGAGTCCGACACGAACATGCCCGGCGGCGAGGCGCTGGTCCGGCAATTCGTCGAGGGCAAGGGTTTTTTCCGCTCCGAGTTCGGCATCGACACCCCGGAGGTCTGGCTGCCCGACTCGTTCGGCTACACCGGGGCGTTCCCGCAGATCGCGCGGGCGGCCGGCGCGCGCTGGTTCCTGACCCAGAAGATCTCCTGGAACGAGACCAATCGAATTCCGCACCACACGTTCCTGTGGGAGGGGATCGACGGCACCCGGCTGTTCACCCACTTCCCGCCGGTGGACAAGTACAACTCCGACGTCAGCGCCGAGGATCTGGCCCACGCCGAGCGGAACTTCGCCGACAAGGGCCGATCGAGCGTGTCGCTGCTGCCCTACGGTTACGGCGACGGCGGCGGCGGACCCACTGCCGAGATGACCGCGACGATCGCGCGCACCGCCTCGCTCGAGGGCTCGCCGGTGGTCCGCCACAGCACCCCGCGGGAGTTCTTCACCGCGGCGCAGACCGAGTACCCCAGCCCCGAGGTGTGGAGCGGGGAACTGTATCTGGAGTTCCACCGGGGGACCTACACCAGCCAGCTGCGCACCAAGCAGGGCAACCGGCGTAGCGAGCACCTGCTGCGCGAGGCCGAACTCTGGGCCGCGACCGCGGCGATCCGGGCCGGGTGGGAGTACCCCGCAGACCGGCTCAAGCGGATCTGGCAGCTGGTACTGCTGCAGCAGTTCCACGACATCCTCCCCGGCACGTCGATCGCCTGGGTGCACCAGGATGCGGAGCGCAACTACGACCGGATCCGGACCGAGCTCGGCGACATCGTCGACGAGGCGCTGCGCGCCCTGCTCGGAACCGGTGACGGGGCCGTGCTGGCCAATGCGGCCCCGCACACCCGGGCCGGGGTGCCAGCGCTGGGCATCGCCCCCGTGGCCACGGACGGACCGGTGCGGCCCGAGCCGGACGGCGAGACCATCGTGCTGGACAACGGGGTCGTCCGCGTCGTGATCGACCGGAACGGCCTGATCGCGTCCATGGTCGACCTGGCCACCGGGCGGGAGGTCGTGCCGGTTGGTGATCGCGCCGGCCTGCTACAGCTGCACCGCGACACCCCGACCCAGTGGGACGCCTGGGACATCGACGAGCACTACCGGCGGACCGTCACCGATCTGGTGGCCGCGGACCTGGTCGAGATCGACGACGCAGCGGTCGTCGTCGGCCGATCCTTCGGCAATTCGACCGTGGTGCAGCGAATGTGGCTGGACGCGGGATCCCGGACGCTGTCCATCGACCTCGACATCGACTGGCACGAGCGGCAGAAGCTGCTCAAACTGGCCTTCCCGGTGGACGTGCACACCGACCGGGCGGCCTCTGAGATCCAGTTCGGCCACATCGAGCGACCCACTCACACCAACACGTCCTGGGACGCCGCCCGGTTCGAGACCGTCGCGCACCGTTGGGTCCGCGTCGCCGAGCCGGACTTCGGGGTAGCCGTCACCAACGACTCGACGTACGGGCACGACATCAGCCGCCGGGCCAAGGACGGGGGCGGCACCACGTCGACCGTCCGGCTGTCCCTGGTGCGGGCGGCGCTGTTCCCCGATCCCGGACAGGACCAGGGACGGCACCGGCTGCGGGTCGGGCTGGTCGCCGGAGCGGACGTGGTGCACGCGGTGGTCGAGGGGTACCGGACGAATCTGGGGAAACGCATCGTGCAGGATGTCGCGGTCGGCGAAGTGGAACCGTTGGTCTCGGTGGACCATCCCGGCGTCGTCGTGGAGGCGGTGAAGCTGGCCGAGGACGGCACCGGGGACGTGGTCGTCCGGCTTTACGAGGCGCTGGGACGCCGGGCCCGGGCGCGATTCTCGGTCGCGTTCCCGGCCGCCTCGGTGGTCGAGACCGACCTGCTGGAGAGTGCGATCGAGGGCGGCACGGCCATCGTCGACGGCTCGTCCGACGGGTCAGGGGCCGATCTGGCCCTCCGCCCGTTCCAGCTGGTGACCGTGCGGGTCGCCCGCGCCTGACCCCGGATCCGGGAAGGAGTGCCGGCCGTGTACCTGATGCAGAACAGCACGCGTCCCTACGACTGGGGGTCGCGAACCGCGATCGCCGCCCTGCTGGGCGAGCCCGTGCCCTCGGTGCAACCGCAGGCGGAGATGTGGTTGGGGGCCCACCCCGGGGCGCCGTCCGGGCTTGCCGGCGCGGGGACGCTGCCCGAGCTGATCGACGCCGACCCGGTCGGTGTGCTGGGTGCCGAGGTGGCCCGCGAGTTCGACGGGACGTTCCCGTTCCTGCTCAAGCTGCTGGCCGCGGACGCGCCGTTGTCGTTGCAGGCCCACCCGACGATGGCTCAGGCGCAAGCCGGGTTCGATGCCGAGGATGCGGCCGGGGTGCCGGTCGACGCGCCGTTCCGCAATTAC
>NZ_JBMDXT010000301.1:0-3784 GCF_048594475.1 Nakamurella sp.
TGCCAGAGGGCGGCGCCGGCCCACCGGTCGGCCAGCGGGCGCAGGACCCGGCCGGCCCGGGTGAGCCGGTCGGCCCCGGCGGCCCGCAACCGCAGCCCGCCGGCCCCCGAGGAGACCGCGGCGACCCCGGCGCCCCACTCCAGCAACCGGTCGGCCAGGGCCTCCACCAGCTCCGGCGTCACCGGCTCGGCGATGCCCAGGGCCGAGACCAGGTCGTCGACGCTGGGCGTGATCACGTCGATCAGCGGCAGCGCCCGGCGCAGGATGGCCGCCCAGTCGAGCCCGCCGGCGGAGGACTCCGGATCGATCACGGCCAGGTCGACCGAGGTGGTCAGCCCGGCCGACCGGGCCCGCCGCAGCAGCGCGACGAGCTCGGCCGCGCCGTCCGCCAGCAGCCCGGGCAGCAGCGACGGATACCCGACGTGCAGCAGGTCGGCGGCCCTGAGATCGCCGTCGAGATCGACCGACTCGCCGGTGAAGTCGCTGTTGACCCCGGTGTGGTGCCAGAACGTGCGGTCGGCGCCCGGGGGCTCGAGGACCAGGCTGTAGGACGTGCCGCGTCCCGGTCGCACGGTGAGCCGGCTGCGCACCCCGGGCAGGTCGGCCACCGCCCGGGCGGCGTAGCGACCGAGTTCGTCGTCCCCGACCAGCGCGCAGGCCAGCACCGGAGCCCCCAGGGCACCGAGCGCCCGCGCGGTGTTGGCGACGCAGCCGCCCAGACCCAGGGACAGCGGGCCGACCTCGATCAGCCGCCCCGGGGTCAGGGCGGCGGAGGCGCCGAGGGTCGGCGTGACGTCGACGCAGATGTGCCCGGCCACAGCGATGGAGTGCACTTGGGGACCTTCCTCGGCGGTGAGGGTGCCCGACCGGCACCTGAAACAACGTTGTTCCGAAGTCTAGACAACGTTGTTTCGTTCTGGCTACCCTCACGTTCGACGGCGCCGCACCAACCATCGGCGCCCCGAACACCCCTCTTGGAGACGACAAAGATGTCCCTGTACCGACTCAACCGGCTGTTCAACCCCACGTCCGGGCGCGCCCTGGACGTCGCGGTCGACCACGGGTTCTTCGGCGAGCCGTCCTTCATCGGCGGGATCGAGGACATGCCGTCGGTCGTCCGGACCCTCGTCGAGGTCGGCCCGGACGCGGTCCAGCTGACCATCGGCCAGGCGCGGCACCTGCAGTCCGTGCCGGGCAAGGCCAAGCCGTCGCTGGTGCTGCGCACCGACGTCGCGAACGTCTACGGCAACCCGCTCGACGAGCACCTGTTCAGCCACCACGTGCCCTTCGCGATCGAGGAGGCCGTGCGGCTGGACGCGGTCGCCGTCTGCGCGAACCTGATGCAGCTGCCCGGCCACCCGGCCATCCGCGACGCCAACATCCGGTCGATCATGGCGCTGCGCGAGCAGGCCACCCGCTACGGCATGCCCCTGATGGTCGAGCCCCTGGTGATGCAGGACAACGCGACGGCCGGCGGCGGCTACATGGTCGACGGCGACACCGCCAAGGTGGTCACCCTGGTCCGGCAGGCCGTCGAGCTCGGCGCCGACCTGATCAAGGCCGATCCCACCACCGACATCGCCGACTACCGCAAGGTGATCGCCGTGGCCGGCGGCATCCCGGTCCTGGTCCGCGGCGGCGGGCGGGTCGACGACCGCACCCTGCTCGAGCGCACGGTCGCCGTGCTCGACGCCGGAGCGAGCGGAATCGTCTACGGCCGCAACATCATCCAGCACCCGTCGCCGGCCGGCATCACCGCCGCACTGATGGCCGTGCTGCACGAGGGCCTGGGCGTGGACGCCGCGCTCAAGCTGGTCACGGAGTACGCCAAGTGACCCCGCAGACGGTGAACGTCGCGATCGTCGGCGGCGGCCTCATGGGCCGCGAGATCGCCGCCGCGCTGCAGCGCTGGCCGGCCCTCATCGACCACCCGGTGCGGCCCCGGCTGACCGCGGTCTGCGACGTCAACCCGGCCGCGATGACCTGGTTCGACCAGATCGACACGGTCACCACCAAGGTGACCGACTACCGCGACCTGCTGTCCGACCCGGCGATCGACGTGCTGTACGTCGCCGTCCGGCACGACCTGCACGAACAGATCTACACCGACGTGATCGAGGCCGGTAAGGACCTGCTGGCGGAGAAGCCGTTCGGCATCGACGGCGCCGCCGCTCAGGCCATCATGCGGTCGATCGAGGCACATCCGGAGAGCTTCGTCCGGTGCTCGAGCGAGATGCCGTTCTTCCCCGGCGCGCAGTGGGCCGCCGAGTACGTGCGGTCGGGCGCGCTGGGCCAGATCATCGAGGCCGGCAACGCGTTCCTGCACTCCAGCGACCAGGACGTGCGCAAGGGCATCAACTGGAAGCGCCGGATCGCCACCTGCGGCGAGGCCGGCGTGCTCAACGATCTGGGCATGCACACCTGGCACCTGCCGCTGCGGCTGGGCTGGGCGCCGGAACGGGTCTACGGCGTGCTGCAGAACATCGTGACCACGCGGCCGGGCCCGGACGGCACGCCGGTCCCGTGCGACACCTGGGACAACGCGACCCTGCACTGCTGGAGCCGGCACGACGGCCAGGAGTTTCCGCTGACCACCCGGACCAAGCGGATCGATCCCGGCCAGAAGAACACCTGGACGTTCCAGGCCATCGGCCTCGACGGCGGGGTCCGGTTCTCGACCAAGAACCCGAAGACGGTCGAGGTGTTCGGGGTCCGCGACATCCCGGGCATCGGCCGGGAGCAGGTCTGGCACCAGCTGGACGTGGGCAGCCAGTCGGTCTGGCCGACCGTCACCGGCGGCATCTTCGAGACCGGCTTCAGCGACTCGATCCTGCAGATGTGGGCGGCCTTCCTGGCCGAGCGGGCGGGCGCACTGGGCGAACGGTTCGGCACGGTCCGTCCCGAGGAGGCCGCGCTGACCCACGAGATCTTCCGTGCGGCAATGACTTCGCACCGGGACGGCGTCGCTGCGCCGGTCCGGGGCGCGGCCCTGACCGGCTGACCGCCGGTTCCCCGACCGACCGGACGGGCGACCCTCGGGGGGTCGCCCGTCCGGTCATCGTCGTCTTTGGCCCACGCTCCCCGCCCTTGCCCGGACCCACGCCGGCGGTCCCGGCGGTGCGGCCGGGGGCGGTCCCGGCGACCCCGCGTCCGGGCCCCCGGAGACGGCCGAAAAAATTCGCATGACACCCGTGACATGGATGCCTCCGATGCTCTACAGTTCAATCCAACGACGAGCGCCGGGCCGGCCACCGAGCCGCACCTGACGCCGCGCAGACGTTGTCCCCCAAGCGTTTCCGGCCCGCTAGCCGGCGGCAGTCGCCGCCGGACTCGGGCCCATCCCCCCGGGCTCCGGCCCTACTACCCAAAGGTGGTGTAGTCACATGAGTCCGGTGCTCCAGGCCCGCGGACTGACCCGCAGCTTCGGCAGCGTTCAGGCGCTGAACGACTGCGACTTCGACATCGAGCCCGGCGAGGTCGTCGCCCTGATCGGTGACAACGGGGCCGGGAAGTCGACCCTGGTCAAGGCCCTGTCGGGCAACCTCGCCCTGGATTCGGGTCAGATCGAGTTCGACGGCCGGCCGGTCACGATCACCTCGCAGCAGCACGCCTCGGAGCTGGGCATCGAGGTCGTCTACCAGGACCTGGCGCTGGCCCCGCACCTGGACCCGGCGCAGAACGTGTTCCTCGGCCGGGAGATCCCGGCCAAGGGACTGCTCGGCCGCTTCGGGTTCATGGACAACCGGGCCATGCGGCGGCAGGCCAAGGCCGGCTTCGACGAGCT
>NZ_JBMDXT010000302.1:0-7689 GCF_048594475.1 Nakamurella sp.
GCTCGCTCACGCGGCACCTCCTTGCTTGGCCAGCTCGTCCGGTCCGACGGACAGGCCGAGCTCGCGCTCGCGCATGACCGTGTAGATCCGGGCGATGTCGTGCTTGACGGTGCGCAGCCGCCGGTTGTTGTCCATCTGTCCGGTGGCCATCTGGAAGCGCAGGTTGAACAGCTCTTCCTTGGCTTCCCGGAGGCGCAGGACGAGCTCGTCCTGGCCCAGCTCACGCAGCTCGGTGGCAGCTGAAGTCTGATCAGCCATCATCCTTCAACCCCTTCCCGGGTCACGATCCGGCACTTCATCGGCAGCTTGTGGATCGCGCGGCGCAGCGCCTCGCGGGCCGTCGCCTCGTTCGGGTAGCTCATCTCGAAGACGATGCGACCCGGCTTGACGTTGGCGATCCACCACTCCGGCGAACCCTTGCCGGAACCCATGCGGGTCTCGGCGGGCTTCTTGGTCAGCGGGCGGTCCGGGTAGATGTTGATCCAGACCTTGCCACCACGGCGGATGTGCCGGTTGATGGCGATACGCGCCGACTCGATCTGCCGGTTGGTGACGTAGGCCGGCTCCAGCGCCTGGATGCCGTACTCGCCGAAAGTGACCTGGGTCCCGCCCGTCGCCAGCCCGGTCCGGTGCGGACGGTGCTGCTTGCGGTGCTTGACCTTGCGGGGAATCAACATGACCTATGCCCCAGTGGTCTCGGAGCCGGCGGCGCCGGACGGGAGAGCCTCGGGGTTCTCCTCGACCGCGGCGCGACCGGCGTCGGTGGACGTCGGAGTGGTGCCGGACGACCCGGACCGCCGGCGCTGCGGGCGCTCGGCCCGATCGCCGCGACCCTCACGGGCGCCCCGCTGCTGGGCAGCGGCCTCGGCGGCCCGCTGCTCGGCCAGGGTGCCGACCTTGTCGCCCTTGTAGATCCAGACCTTCACGCCGATGCGACCGAAGGTGGTCTTGGCCTCGAAGAAGCCGTAGTCGATGTCCGCCCGCAGGGTGTGCAGCGGCACGCGACCCTCGCGGTAGAACTCCGACCGGCTCATCTCGGCGCCGCCCAGACGACCGGAGCACTGGATCCGGATCCCCTTGACGTTCGGCGAGCGCTGGGCCGACTGCATCGACTTGCGCATGGCCCGACGGAAGCTGACCCGGTTGGACAGCTGCTCGGCCACACCCTGGGCGACGAGCTGCGCATCGGACTCGGGGTTGCGCACCTCGAGGAGGTTCAGCTGCACCTGCTTGCCGGTCAGCTTCTCGTGCTGCCCGCGGATGCGGTCGGCCTCGGCGCCGCGGCGACCGAGGACGATGCCCGGACGGGCGGTGTGGAGGTCCACCCGCACCCGGTCCCGGGTCCGCTCGATCTCCACCTTGGAGATGCCGGCCCGCTCCATGCCCTTGCTCATCAGCTTGCGGATCTGGACGTCCTCGGCCACGTAGTCGGCGTAGGACTTGTCCGCGTACCACCGCGAGTTCCAGTCGGTGGTGATGCCCAGCCGGAACCCGTGTGGATTGATCTTCTGACCCACTACCGGGTCCTTCCCTTCGCATTCCGGCCGGCACTGCGGCTCTTGGACTGGTCGGCGGCCACCGAGACGAGCTCGATGGTGATGTGGCTGGTCCGCTTGCGGATGCGGAACGCCCGGCCCTGCGCCCGCGGCTGGAACCGCTTGAGCGTCGGGCCCTCGTTCACGTACACCCGGTCCACGATCAGCGACTCCGGGTCCAGCCCCTGGTTGTTCTCCGCGTTGGCGACGGCGGAGGCCAGCAGCTTGGCCACCGGCTCGCTCGCCGCCTGCGGGGCGAACCTCAGGATGGACGCGGCGTCGGCGGCCGAACGGCCGCGGATCAGGTTCACCACGCGGCGCGCCTTCATCGGCGTCATCCGCGCGTGCCGGAGGGTGGCCGAGCTGCGGGGCAGCTCCGTCACCTCGTTGGTCTCACTCATGATTTCGACTTCTCCTAACCGCGCCGCGACCGGCGGTCGTCCTTCACGTGACCCTTGAAGGTCCGCGTCGGAGCGAATTCGCCCAGCTTGTGGCCGACCATCGACTCGGTGACGAACACCGGGACGTGCTTGCGGCCGTCGTGCACGGCGATCGTGTGCCCGAGCATGTCGGGGATGATCGTCGACCGGCGCGACCACGTCTTGATCACGGCCTTGGAGTTCTTGTCGTTCGCCGCGTCCACCTTCTTGAGCAGGTGGTCGTCGATGAACGGGCCCTTCTTGAGACTGCGGGGCATCCCGTCCCTACCTTCCTGCTCCGTACTCGATGGACTGGTTGTGTGCTGACATCACTGCTCTCACGGTCACCGCTTCTTGCCCTTGCGCCGGCGACGCACGATGAGCTTGTCGCTTTCCTTGTTCGGACGGCGGGTGCGGCCCTCGGGCTTGCCGGCCGGGTTGACCGGGTGACGGCCGCCGGAGGTCTTGCCCTCGCCACCGCCGTGCGGGTGGTCGACCGGGTTCATGGCCACGCCGCGCACGTGCGGGCGCTTGCCCTTCCAGCGCATGCGGCCGGCCTTGCCCCAGTTGATGTTGGCCTGCTCGGCGTTGCCGACCTCGCCGATGGTGGCGCGGCAGCGGACGTCGACGTTCCGGATCTCGCCGGACGGCATGCGCAGCTGCGCGTACGGGCCGTCCTTGGCCACCAGCTGCACCTTCGCACCGGCGGACCGGGCGATCTTGGCGCCGCCGCCGGGCCGCAGCTCGATGGCGTGCACCACGGTGCCGACCGGGATGTTGCGCAGCGGCAGGTTGTTGCCCGGCTTGATGTCCGCACCCGGACCGGTCTCCACCGTGTCGCCCTGGTTCAGGCGGTTCGGCGCGATGATGTAGCGCTTGTCGCCGTCGGCGAAGTGCAGCAGCGCGATGCGCGCGGTGCGGTTCGGGTCGTACTCGATGTGCGCGACCGTGGCCGGCACGCCGTCCTTCTCCGCCCGCCGGAAGTCGATCAGCCGGTAGGCCCGCTTGTGGCCGCCGCCCTGATGCCGGGCGGTGACCCGACCGTGCACGTTCCGGCCGCCCTTGGAGTGCAGCGGGCGGATGAGCGACTTCTCCGGGGTGTCCCGGGTGACCTCGCTGAAGTCGGCGACCGAGGCGCCGCGACGACCGGGGGTCGTCGGCTTGTACTTACGGATACCCATTGGTTCTCAGTCCCTACCTCAGGCGCCGCTGAAGACGTCGATCGGCTTGCTGTCGCCGGACAGCGTGACGATGGCCCGCTTGGTGGCCTTGCGCTGGCCGTAGCCGGTGCGGGTGCGCTTGCGCTTGCCCTGCCGGTTGATCGTGTTCACCGAGACGACCTTGACGCCGTCGAAGATCTTCTCGATGGCGATCTTGATCTGCGTCTTGTTGGCGTCGGTCCGCACCTCGAAGGTGTAGCTGCCCGACTCCAGCAGGCCGTAGCTCTTCTCGGAGACGATCGGCCGGATGATGATGTCGCGAGGATCGGCGATCACTTCTCCTCCTCCTGTTCCGCATCGGTGGCGACGGCCACATCGGTGGCGACGGCCGGCTCGTCGGCGGCCGCGTGGCGGCCGGTGCCGGCCGCGGGGGCCTGCCGGCCGTGGCCGGTCGCGGACAGGAACTCGTCCAGCGCGGCCTTGGTGAACACCACGTCGTCGCTGTTGAGCACGTCGTAGGTGTTGAGCTGGCCGGCCCACAGCAGGTGCACCGTCGGCACGTTGCGCAGGCTCTTCCAACCGATCTCGTCGCCGAACTGCAGCACGACCAGGATCTTGCGAGCGGTCGAGACGGAGTTCAGCGCGGCGAGCGCCTTCTTGGTCGACGGCGTGCCGTCCACCGAGAGCGTCTCCAGGACGTGGACGTTGCCGCCACGGGCCCGGTCGGACAGCGCGCCCCGCAGCGCGGCCGCCTTCATCTTCTTGGGGGTCCGCTGGGTGTAGTCGCGCGGCACCGGGCCGTGCACGACGCCACCGCCGGTGAACTGCGGCGCGCGGGTCGAGCCCTGGCGGGCGCGGCCGGTGCCCTTCTGCCGGTACGGCTTCTTGCCGCCGCCGGAGACCTCACCGCGGGTCTTGGCCTTGTGCGTGCCCTGACGGGCCGCGGCCAGCTGGGCCACCACGACCTGGTGCATCAGCGGGACGTTGGCCTGGACGTCGAAAACGGCGGCGGGCAGCTCGACGACCTCACCCGCCTCGCCGGCCGGTCCGGTGATCTGGACGGTGGTCATCAGGCACCCACCTTGCTCTGGTTCTTGACGGCGGACTTGATCATCACGACGCCACCCCGGGGACCGGGGACGGCACCGTGGATCAGGACCAGGCCCTTGTCGGCGTCGATCGCGTGCACCGTGAGGTTCTGCACGGTGACCTTCTCGTTGCCCATCCGCCCGGCCATGCGCAGGCCCTTGAAGACCCGGCCGGGGGTGGAGCAGCCGCCGATGGAGCCCGGCGAACGGTGCTTGCGCTGCACGCCGTGGCCGGCGCCCAGGCCGGCGAAGCCGTGCCGCTTCATGACGCCGGCGGTGCCCTTGCCCCGGCTCGTGCCGGTGACGTCGACGACCGCGCCGGCGGCGAACACCTCGGCGGCGGTCAGCTCCTGGCCCACGCTGTAGCCCGACACGTCGTCGGTGCGCAGCTCGACCAGGTGGCGGCGCGGCGTGACGCCGGCCTTGACGAACTGACCGGCGGCGGGCTTGGTCACCTTGCGCGGATCGATGGCGCCGAACGCGAACTGCACCGCGCTGTAGCCATCGGTCTCCGGGGTGCGCACGGCGGTGACCACGACCGGACCGGCCGCGACGACGGTGACCGGAACCACGCGGTTGGCCTCGTCGAAGACCTGGGTCATCCCGAGCTTGTGGCCCAGGATCCCCTTGATCGCTTCTGCCATGTTGGTACTACCCATCTCCTGTGCTGTGCCATGGCGCCCTTGACGGGCGGTGGACGTGATCTTTTCGGGGACCTTGCGGTCGCGCCGATCCCCTACTGGATGTTGACGTCCACGGACGCCGGCAGGTCGATGCGCATGAGGGCGTCGACGGTCTTGGGCGTCGGGTCGAGGATGTCGATCAGCCGCTTGTGCGTGCGCATCTCGAAGTGCTCGCGCGAGTCCTTGTACTTGTGCGGGGAACGCACCACGCAGTACACGTTCTTCTCGGTGGGCAGCGGCACGGGGCCGACCACCCGGGCGCCCGTGCGGGTCACCGTCTCGACGATCTTGCGTGCCGACGCGTCGATCGCCTCATGGTCGTAGGCCTTGAGCCGGATGCGGATCTTCTGTCCCGCCACGCTTGCCGTCCCTCTCGTTCGGCGCGAACTGCTCGCGCTGTACATCACTTCGCGGCGGTGGATCCGCCGTGGTCACCGGTGCTCGCGCACCGTCCGTGCGGTTCTCCCACTCGCCCGCACCCGGCCGGAGCCGGGGCGCGCGAGAAGATCCGCGCACTCGTTTCGGGCGAACCGGGGTCCGCCGCCGCTGTTCAGTCTGTCCGGGTCCACCGGTCCACGCGGTCGGGCGTGTCGCCCCACCGAATCATGCGTCCGCCCGTGGGGCGGACACCGGAACCGGCCGCGCTCGGATGAGCGCGAGACATGCTTTTCAGTGCCGTGCTTGGGTACTGCTGCTCTACTGCTCGCTCACTACTGCCTTGCTGAACCCTGATCGAGACCGCACGACAGCGCGCACCCGCCTCAGGGCAACCGGAACAGTATGCCGCAGAGCCGGGGGCGACTTCAAGTCGGGGTGATCACGCTCGGGCCCGGCGGCCGCACCGGACGACCGTGACCGACAACTCTCATTGTCGTTGACAACCTTCGTTGTCGCATGTCAGGGTGGCGGCATGACCGGCGCCGAGCTCCGGGTGGTCGCCCACCTCACGACGATCCCGATGAATCTGCTCCTGGTCGCCTGGGTCGGTGTCGGGCGACTGGCCCTGGTGCCGCCCGGGGCGGCCGGTTCCGCTGCTCCGACCACCCTGACCGCGGTGACGCCGGCGCTGGTGCTGCTGCTGGGCCTGACCTCGGCGCTGGCCGTGCGGCAGCACCGGCGGGGCGGGGGCCTGACGGCGCCGCAGTCCGCCGCGCTGCTGGGCTGCTGGGGATCACTGGCCGGCTTCGGCGGCTTTCTCACCGAGGCCGCCGCCGGCGCCCCGGTCTCGCCGTTCACCCAGCTGGCCGGGGAACGGTTCGCGTCCCTGTCCGACGCCCTGGCCCTGGCCTGCCTGTACGGGTTCGTCGCCGCCTGGATCACGCTGCTGGTCCTGTTGCGCCGACGACCGTCCGGAGCCGCCGCGGGCGGCCGGACCGGCGCCCGCCGGCCGGTGGGCGTGGGCTGACCGAGGACCCGGTCCGGGCCGCGATCGGCACGGTCAGACCGTGGGCGGGGCGTCCCGGCCGGCATCCGGCGAACCGGTCCCCCCGTGGGTCGGGTCGGCCGCCCGGATCCCGTCCTCGGGGGCCCTCCCGGCACCGCCGTCCGCCGTCGGGTCGGCGGTCGGGGCCGTCCCGGTCGACGTCCCGGCGGTGTCCGGGCCCGTCCCGGTGGACGCGCCGGCCGCCGGCGCCTTCGCCTCGTGCGTGCGCCCGATGGGCAGCACGTGCAGGACCGCGACCACGATGGCCCCGACGATCAGGCCGAGGACGGCCGAGAAGAACGTGTTGGTGAGCCAGCCGAGGGCCGGGCCGAACCCGCCGGTCGCGTCGTGCACGGCGACCTCCAGGTGGTGCACCCAGCCGTACAGCAGGTGGAAACCCAGCTCGTCCATGCCCACCAGCAGGATGTGGCCGCCGACCCAGAGCATCGCCACGACACCCACCCAGGCCAGGGTGTTCAGGATGATCGGCATCGCCTTGACCAGGCCGCGACCGAAGGCGGCGACGGCCTTGCCGGGCCGCTTGGCCAGCGCAAGGCCGGCGTCGTCCATCTTCACGATCAGCCCGACGACGCCGTAGACCAGCGCGGTGATCAGCACCGCGACGATCACCAGGATGATCGCCCGGGCCAGCAGTCCCTCGCTCGCGACCTCGTCCAGCGCGATCACCATGATCTCGGCGGACAGGATGAAGTCGGTGCGGGTGGCCGACGCGACGACCTTCTTCTCGTGCTCGGCCGGATCGACGGCCGGGTCGGCCGCGTCCGTCGACTCCTCCTGCGCGTGACCGGAGAACTTCTCCCAGAGCTTCTCCGCGCCCTCGTAACACAGGTAGGTGCCGCCGATCATCAGGATCGGCGTGAGCAGGAACGGCGCGAACTGGGACAGCAGCAGGGCCACCGGCAGGATGATCAGCAGCTTGTTGCGCAACGAGCCCTTGGCGATCCGCCAGATGATCGACAGCTCGCGCTCGGGCTTGAGCCCCTGGACGTACCGCGGGGTGACCGCGGTGTCGTCCACCACCACCCCGGCCGCCTTGGCGCTGGCCCGGCCGGTGGCCCCGGCGATGTCGTCCAGTGACGAGGCCGTCAGCTTCACCAACGCCGCGACGTCGTCGAGAAGGGCGAACAGTCCGCTCATGCCCCCATCCTGTCAGGCCACGGGCCCGGCGCCGACCCGCTGCCGCCCGGACCGGCACCGGACGAGCAAGGGCCCCGCCGCGATGCGGCGGGGCCCTGGCCAGCAGGCGACCGGGGCGAACCCCGGAACGGACTACTTGATGATCTTGGTCACCGAACCGGCGCCGACGGTGCGGCCACCCTCACGGATGGCGAAGCGCAGGCCCTCCTCGATGGCGATCGGC
>NZ_JBMDXT010000303.1:0-4045 GCF_048594475.1 Nakamurella sp.
CCGGGGCCGGCGATGAAGGACCTGCTGCTGGTGGGCGGCGCCGTCGTGCTGCTGGCCTTCGTCGTGCTGGCCATCCGGTTTCCCCGGGTGTCCCTGCTGACGCTGGTCGCGCTGGACGTGTCGAACATCAACGGGGTCATCGCCGACCAGGTGGGCACCAGCCCGTACAAGCCGCAGCTCGGCCTGGCCGTGATCGCCGTGCTGGTGATGGTGCGCCGCCGGATGTTCCGGTTCGCCTGGTCCCCGGTCCTGCTCGGGCTGATGATGCTGGCCGCCGGGTTCTGCCTGAGCTTCGTGGCCACCGCCGATCCGGTGGCCTCGCTGGACCTGCTGCTGTCCTACGCGCGCGACTTCCTCTACTTCCTGGTCGTCTACGCGCTGCTGCTGTCCACCGACGCGCTCAAGACGTGCACGGCCGCCGCGGTGCTGGTGCTCGCGGCGCTGGCCGGGTTGACCGTCGTGCACGAATTCGTGCTGCACAACTCCGGGTCGCTGTTCGGGCTCAGCCGGGTGCCGCTGGTCCAGGAGGGCGGCGCGCTGACGCCACGGCACGCCGGCACCTCGTCGGACGTGAACTTCTGGGCCCGGTTGCTGATCATGTTCACGCCGATGGCGCTGTCCCTGCTGGCGATGAGCCGCGGCTGGCGGGACCGGGTGCTCTGGGCCGGCGCGGCCCTGGCCCTGCTGCTCGGGGTGTACCTGACCCAGTCCCGCGGCGGGTTCATCGCCCTGTTCGTCGGGCTGATCGTCTGGGCCGTGCTGGCCGGCGGCCGGTACCGCAGGGCGCTGCTCTACCTGCCACTCGCCCTGCTGGTGATCGTGCCGCTCAGCGGCATCGGCAGCCGGCTGAGCACGCTGACCGACGTGCTCTCGGGCTCGACCACGACCGCCGACCCATCGGTCGTCACCCGCAAGCGGCTGCAGCTCGACGCCTGGCACATGTTCCTGGACCGGCCGGTCACCGGGAACGGGATCGGCAGCTACATCACCCTGTTCCCGCAGTACGACCGGCTGGCCAACTTCGACGACCCGGTCACCATCGTGGTCGCCGCCCACAACTTCTACTTCGAGCAGGCCGCCGACGGTGGCGTCCTGCTGCTGCTGGGCTGGGCCCTGTTCTTCGGCAGCGTGCTGTTCGTCGCACTGCGCACAATGATCGGGGCCGCCCGGCTGGGCGACGACACCCTGCGCTTCCTGGCGCTGGGCGTCATCGGCGGGCTGGTCGGCTGGCTGCTGGCCAGCGTGTTCCTGCACCTGTCGGACTTCCGGGCGTTGCTGCTGCTCGCCGCGCTGGCCGCGGTCGCCGACGTCCGCTGCCGGGCCGCCCTCGCCGCCGCGGACCGGCCGGTCGTGGCCGACGGCCCGGTCGCTCCCGTCGGCCCGGACGGTCCTGTCGGCGCGGTCGCTCCCGTCGGCGCGGACGCGGCCGGCGGCCCGGCCGACCCGCCCGTCCCGCGCCGGCCGGGGCGGGCCGCGGTGCTCGCCTGGGCCGGGGTCGCGGTGCTCGGCCTGGCCGGCACGGCCGGTGCGCTGGCCGCCGGCCACACCGTCTACACCAGCACGACGACGCTGGGCGTGGTGCCGTCGGGGGCGGTCGGCGGGGCCACCGCGTACGAGCTGGACGTGGTCAGCCGCGGGCTGATCGTGCCGACGCTGGCCGAGGTGCTCGACCGCTCGATCGATCCCGAGGCGCTGGCGGCGCAGGCCGACCGGTTCCCGGGCAGCGCCCCGGCGGCCGGGGCCACGGTCGACGTCGCGCCGTCCCGGTTGGGCGGGGCGGTGGTGGTCACGGTCACCGCCGACGAGGCCGGCGTGGCCACCGACCTGACCCGGGCCGCGGTGGCGACGAGCAAGGCGACGGTGGCCGGGCTGCAGGCCGGGTACCTGCTGGCCGGCGAACCGGCCCAGCCGCAGCCGGCATCCTCGCCGCCGGGGTGGGTGGTGGCCGCACTCGCCGGGGTGGCCGTCCTGGGCGTGGTGATGACCGGGCTGCCCGCCCGTCGCCGGCGGCGGGCGGCCGGTGACCCGGCGGTCCCGGCGAGCACGAGCGCGACGCCGAACGGGCCCGGCGGCGGGACGGCGGCGGTGGCGGACCCGGCCCGGGTGCGGGCGGACCCGGCGGCCGGCAGCGCCGGACGCGAACGGGACGAGGACGCCATGGCTCCCGGATGACTAGGCCTATAGAGTGATAATTAAAGCCATTCGGGTGTACGTAACACGACATATCCGCCGTCCATCACTCGCTACGTCATTGCAGGTGAGCCATCGATGACCACATTGCGCTCCAACTCGACGAACTCGTCCACCGGCGCGACAGCCACCGATCCCGAACCGAAGCCGTCGGAACGGCGCGGGTCGCGGACGCGGCGGTTCCTGTGGCGGATCCGCGCCTGGATGATCGTGCTGCCGGTCGACGTCCTGATGCTGCTCACGCCGATCCTGTGGGCGCCGCAGGAGTACGCGGCCGCCCTGGCGACGGCCGCGTTGTCCCTGTTCTTCATCGTCGACCGGGGCCGCTACCACGCCCGGCTGCACGTCAGCGTCCTGGACGAGCTGCCGAGCCTGCTGGCCAGCCTGCTGACCGCGGCCGCGATCGTGGCGACGGCCGTCGTGCTGCTGCCGGACCAGATCCCGGTGACCGAGTACATCCGGAACGCGGGGATCGCCATCGTGCTGGTGATCGTCGGCCGCATGATCACCTCGTACCTGATCATCTTCAGCCGCAAGCGGCGGATCAGCCACCACCGGACCGTGATCATCGGCGGCGGGCCGACCGCGGCCGAGCTCATCCGCATCCTCAAGGAGCACCAGCGGTACGGGCTCTCGGTGGTCGGCTTCGTCGAGGACACCGACGACTGTGCCGCCGGCTCGGTCTCCGAGCGGCTGGGCAACATCTCGGATCTGGACTTCGTGGTCACCCGGCGGCGGGTCGACGTGATCGTGGTGGCCGACTCGGCGACCCCGGAACGCACGCTGATCGAGGAGGTCCGGGCGCCGGCGAGCTCCAAGTGCGACCTGCTGGTCGTGCCCCGGATGCACCAGTTCCGCACCGAGTCCGGGGGATCGGACCACATCGGGTCGATCCCGATCATGCGGATCGGCCAGCCCCGGCTGAGCGGGCCGGCGACGATGGTCAAGCGGGTGTTCGACGTGCTGGTGGCCGGCCTGGCGCTGATCCTGCTCTCGCCGATCCTGGCGATCTGCGCGCTGGCCGTGCGCATCGACGGCGGGCCCGGCGTGATCTTCCGGCAGCCCCGGGTGGGCCGCAACGGCGAGCTGTTCGACTGCCTCAAGCTCCGGTCGATGCGCCCGGCGAACAGTGCCGAGTCGGCGACCAACTGGTCGATCGCCAACGACAACCGGGTGAGCCCGGTCGGCCGGATCCTGCGCCGGACGTCGCTGGACGAGCTGCCGCAGCTGTGGAACATCGTGCGCGGCGACATGAGCATCGTCGGGCCCCGGCCGGAGCGGCCGCACTTCGTCCAGCAGTTCTCCGAGCAGTACGACCGCTACGCCTACCGGCACCGGGTGCAGGTCGGGTTGACCGGGCTGGCGCAGGTCAGCGGGCTGCGCGGCGACACCTCCATCGCCGACCGCGCCCGGTACGACAACTACTACATCGAGAACTGGTCGCTCTGGCTCGACGTCAAGATCATCATCCGGACGTTCGTCGAGGTCGTCTTCGCCCGCGGCCGGTGAGCCGTGGCCGGGCGACAGCGAACGATGGTCGTCATCACTGCTCTGCGACCGGGTGACATCGCCCCGATCGGAATAGCCTTGGTGCGGAGCATCCGCGATGCGGTGGGCTCGTCCACCCCGGGCCGCGGTGGCCCGATCGGCCGAAGGGACAGCTCATGAGGGTGGCGCGGGCCGACCGGCGATCCCCGGGACCCGATCCGGCTCGCGCGACCCCCGAGCTCGCCGCCCCCGCCGGCCCGAGCGCGGCCGGGACGGGTGGGTTCGCCGGGCCGGGACCGGTGGACCGGGCCGTGCCCGCAGCCGGTCGGGTGGGCGGATCGGAGCCGGCGGCGCTGCGGCGCAGCGG
>NZ_JBMDXT010000304.1:0-3902 GCF_048594475.1 Nakamurella sp.
TCACCGCCGTGGCGACCTTGTCGGGCAGGGCCGACGGGGCGCCGAGCGGCGAGGTCACCGCGACGACGGCCCGGCCGCGGCTCAGGGTGGTGTGCGCGTCGCTGATGCCGTCCACGCTGCGGGCGGCGCCGTCGATGGCGCGGCGCAGGTCGGCCGGCCGGATGCGGGTGATCACGGCGGGGTGATCCTCCCGCAGGTCGAGCATGGTCGGGCGGGGTGGGATCAGCGCGAGGGCGATCAACCACAGCCCGACCAGGGCGAGGACGGCACCGATCGCGATGACGACCGGCGCCGACCATGGGGTCGTGTTCAGCCAGGCGGAGATGCGGGCCGCATCGAGCGGGGCGGGCTGACGACCGAGCTGGACCTGAACGGCCTGCCAGACGGCGAATCCGGCGATCAGGAGCAGCAGCACGGCGACCACGACGGCGGCCGCGGTCCGTCGGCCCCGGGCCGGCCGCGCCACCGGGCCGGTCACTGGATTGCTCATTGCACTCTCCTTTCCGGACTGGTCTGCTGGCGCAGGGCCACCACGTGGACGTCGAGGTCGGTCACCGTGATCGCGCACAGGTGGTGGACGCGGTCGACGACGTGCTCCCGGAGCCGCCGGGTGACCTGCCGCAACGGCGCCGGGTAATCGATCTCGACCTCGAGGGTCAGCTGGGCCAGGTGCCCGTCGATGGACGATTCGACGGCGATCGCCGGTCGCGCGCCCAGCACCTGGCCGACCGCACCCCGGCCGGCGGCGAGAACGCGCTCGACCTCGGCGGCGGCCGCCGCGGCGGTCTTCTCCACCACCCGGTCGAGCAGGACCGTGCGGCCGCGGACGGCCGGGTCGGTCGTGATCTCGCTCCCGGCGGCCGGGACGATTCCGGTGGTGGTGACCGGGGCGGTCACCGCTGGTTGCGGCCGTTGGCCCGGCCGCCGACGTAGTCGTTGATATTGATGCGGCCCTCGATCACGGCGCCGATCAGGCCGCCGACGGCGGCGAGGACGAGCACCAGCAGGAAGGCCAGGAATCCGCCGAAGGCTCCGGCGAACCCCAACGCGACGCCGACTGCCACGCCGATCGCGGTAGCAGAAGCTCTCATTGTGATCATCAACCTGTCTGAGTTCGGGAAAGTCTGGATGGGTGGGGGATGTCGGCCGACGCGGGCCCGAAGGCGGTTGCCGGCCGGGCACCGACGTCAGCACGGACGTCAGTGCAGATGTCAGCGCAGATGTCAGCGCAGATGCCGGCGCGGGGACCGGCGGCGGCGCCACCAGAGCAGCAGGCGCCGTCGCCGGCTGCGCCGGATGACGATCGGTTCGCCGGGCGGGGTGCGGCGGCCCCCGTCCCACCGCCGCAACCCCGCGACGAACTCGTCCGGATCGCCGCCCCGGTCGGGGTGGTGGTCACGGATGTAGGCGCGCCGCGCCGCCCGGTCGTCGTCCGTGGCGTCGGTCACGCCACCCGGGCGTCGTGGTGGTCGTCATCGTCGTCGTCACTGGGTACATGCACGTCGTGCACGACGATGTTGACCTCGGTGACCTCCAGAGTGGTCATCCGCTCGATCGCGCTGATGACGTTGCGCCGGATGGCCTTGCTCAGCTCGCCGATCTCCACGCCGTACTCGACCGTGATGTCCAGGTCGACCGCGGCCTGCCGCTCGCCGACCTCGACCGACACGCCCTGCGCGAGGCTCTCGGACTGGCCGGGGATCTTCTCCCGGATGGCACCGAAGGCGCGGGCGGCGCCGCCACCCAGCTTGTGCACGCCGGTGATCTCCCGGGCGGCCAGGCCGGCAATCTTCTCGACGACCGAATCGGCGATCGAGGTCTTGCCGCGGCTGGTCACCAGGGCGGTCTCGACGACGGCGCCGGTCGGGGCGGACTCGGTGCTCTCCGGAGCCTTCTTGGTGGTGGTGGGGGCAGTCATGTGCCTTCACTCCTTCTCGGTGGTGGTCACCTGCTCGTCGTCCGGCGATCGTCAGGACCGCCGGTTGCCGGCTCGCAACGTCGGCATGTCAGGTATGACCCGGCGTCCCCGGGATTCCTCACGGATCCGGCGCTGTGACCCCGGCCACGAGCCGTGACCGGTCGGTGACCGAGCCGGCGGGGTCCGTGTGGCACGATCCGGCCGTGACCGAACCCCCGGTGGTGGCCGGTGGCGCCACCGCCGGCGGCACCCCCCGCGGCACCGTGCGGCGGTCACGACTGTCCGAGCTGACCGACGAGGAGCTGGTGCAGCGGGCCCAGAGCGGCAACAGCCGGGCCTTCGAGACGTTGCTGCGCCGGCACGAGCGGGCTATGTTCGGCACGTCGCTGCGATTGCTCGGTCGTCCGGGCGATGCGGAGGACGCGGTGCAGGAAGCCTTCATCGCGGCCTGGCGGCGACTGCCCGAGTTCCGCGGCGAGGCCAGGTTCTCCACCTGGCTCTACCGGATCGTCACGAACCGATCGTTGAACGAACTGCGCCGGCGCAAGCCGGCGGCCAGCCTGGACGACGAGGACGACGGCCCGGTCCCCGACGGGCTGGTGCAGACCGGTGGACCGGAACGGCAGGCCGAACGGTCGGCCATGGTGGCCGCCCTGCAGTCCGCGCTGGCCGACCTGCCGGCGCCGCTGCGGGTCTGCTGGCTGCTGCGCGAGGTGGATCAGCGCAGCTATGACGAGATCGCGGACATCGTCGGAGTACCCGAACCGACCGTCCGGGGGCGGATCGCCCGCGCCCGGACCAAACTGGCGGAGGTGATGGCCCCATGGCGGTAGCCGACCAACCCGATGCGGTGGGATCGGCGCCCGGATCGGTCCCGGAGTCGACCCCGCCACCGGCCGCGCCGGACCCGGGGCCCGTGGCCGAGCCGGATCCGGCGGCCGTGGCCGTGCTGGACCGGGCCGCCGGGGAGCTGGGCCGGGCCACCGATCAGGAGCCGTCCGCCGGGCTCGTGCCGGCCGTCATGCACTCCGTGTGGGCCGAGCTGCGCCCCGGGCAACTGCTCGAGCTGCCGGGTTCGGACGGTCGCCTGCTCGTCGGAGCGGCCGCCGTCGCCACCGCGATCACCGGCCGGCTGGACGACCTGGCCGACCTCGTCGTCCGCCGGTGCACCGTCGAATCCGCCGACCCCGGACCCGGCTCCGGACCGGTGGCGCCCGGGGCGGGCGCGGCCGCGGTGCGGGTCACGTTGACCGCCGCGGTCGCCTACGGCGCCGACACCGGTGAGCTGGCCGACGAGGTGCGGACGACCGTCGCCACCGCCGCCCGCGAGCTGTTCGGGCTGACGGTCGACCGGGTCGACCTGGTGGTCGAGGACGTCTTCGTCGCCGGCGGGGCGCCATGACCGCGGCCTCCGTCCCCACCGATGACCAGCTGGCCCGGCTGGCCGCGGCCGCGGCCGCGGCGGTGCCCGGCGTGGTTCGCCTGCAACCCGGGCTGCGCCACCTGGCCGGCCGCGCGGCCCGCACGCTGTTCACCCGCGACGGCGCCCGCGACGAGGAGGCCGACCGCAGCGGGGTCGCGGTCGACCGGGAGCCCGCTCCGCACGTCACGGTGCGGGTGGTGGTCGCCGCCGACCCGCCACCGCAGCAGACCGCCGCCCGGGTCCGGGCGGCGGTCGACCTGGCGCTGTCCTCGGCGGCCGGATCCGGCCTGACGGTGACCGTCGTCATCGTCGACGTGGAGACCTGACCCTGATGTGATGCAGGCCACACGAACTCCGTCGTGAGGATCGTGCGGCCGGCCGTGTCCAACCAGCGAAGGGCCAGGTCTGGCCGGCGGTGGGCTACTCGTCGACGACCTCGATCCGCGGGTACTCCGGCTGCCACATCGCCTCGTGCACCTGCTGGATCGGGTTGGTCAACTCCACCCGCGCCAACCCCTGCTCGGCGGCCACCGTCGCCACCGCGACCGCCACCGCCGCCGA
>NZ_JBMDXT010000305.1:0-4883 GCF_048594475.1 Nakamurella sp.
GACGGCCGGGAGATCAGGCCGACCCGGATCGCGTCGCCGCCCAGGACGCCGGTGTCGATCGCCGCGTACGGGGCGGCGCCGGCCCGGTCGTTGAGGCCGGCGACCAGGTCGCCGGCCGGGTCGACCCCGGGGGTGTTCTCCAGTTCCAGCAGGCCGACCACGTCGGCGTCCAGGCCGCCCAGCGCGGCCAGGATCTTGGCCCGCTGCCGGGCGAGCTCGTCGGCGTCGTCGGCGCCGCGGCACTCCTGGTCCCGCTGCGGCCCGCAGACCCGTCCGGCCGCGGTCGCGGGGTCGAGGGGGGGGACGGCGTTGAGCACGTTCTGGCTCGCCACCCGCAGGGTGCCGCCGACGGCCGGCGGGGCCGCGGGCCGCGGGTTGGTCACCGCCGAGGCCGCCGGCGCGGTGGGCTGGATCCGGTAGGCGCCGAACGTCTGGTCGACCACCCCGGTGACGCCGGTGACGGTGTCGCCGCCGCGGAACGAGTTGGTCGGGCCGAACGGCTCGCCGTTGCCCGGATGCCGCAGGACGGGCGGGTTCTGCCGGTTCGATCCGTCGTCCAGGGTGATCCGGCGCAGCGCGTTGTCGGCGGCCACGGCCTGCGCGGCCGGGCCCGGGTCGGCCACGGCCGTCGGCGTGAACAGGCGGGCCGACCCGTCCTGCGGCCGGCCGAGCACCACCTCGCCGAACCGGTCGTAGTTGAAGTACTCGCTGATCACCATGCTCTGCGGCAGCACGACGCGCATGCCCTCGACCCGCTCGGGGTCGTCCGCCGCGGCCAGCGGGAAGGTCACCGCGACCGGGTCGGGCAGCGTCGATCCGGTCGCGCAGACCTCCACCGTCGGCGCGCCGGCCAGCTGGGTCTGCGAGCTGCCGCCCGACGTGGCGTACTCGCCGGCGGTGCCGGTCACCCGCACCGCGTCGCCGACCGCCGGGGCCGGCGTGCCGCCGAAGACGAACAGCCCGTCCGAGGTGGCGGGGTCGCCGTCGCCGGCCGGGTCCTGCAGGTAGAAGCCGCCCAGCCCGGGCGCGACGGCGGTGACCACGGCCGGCACGGTGACCCGGCGCCCCGCCAGCGGGGTGGTCGCCCCGTCGCCCTGCACCTGCGGCACCGTGGTCAGGGGGACGTCGGCGGTGCACGGCCCGGCCGGCGGGTCGACCGGGCCGGGCTCGCCGTAGACCTGCCCGGCGTCGACCGCGCCGAAGCTGGCCGGCCCGGTGGTCCAGGTGAAGTCGGCCGGGCCGCGGCCGGTGCCGGTGAGCTGCAGCGACGTCCCGGTCGCGGTGCCGTCCTCGGCCACCCCGATGTCGGTGGACGCCCGGCCGGCGGCCGGACCGTCGGTCGCGGTGAAGGCGCCCTCGTAGGACAGGAACTGCACCGCGGCGCCGGTCGGGTCGACCAGGGCCAGGCCGTCCGGGGCGCCGTTCTGCAGGCCCGGCGCGGGTACCGAGGTGGTGCCCAGACCGCCCGCCTGGTCCGGCAGGGTGCCGGTCAGCGGCAGCGTGCCGTAGGCCGCGCCGCCGTTGCCGTTGTAGAGGACGACCGACCACCCGGTCAGCTCGGTGCCGGCCGGCCCGGCGACCTCGACCGCCTCGCCGGTGTCGGTGCCGGCGTTGTCGGAGTGGATCTCGTTGATCCAGGCCGGCGGCCGACCCGAGAGTTGCCCCGCCGGCTCGGCGGCGCCGGCCGGGAGCGCGGGGCTCAGCGCGGCCACCAGCAGCACGGTCAGCGACAGGGGCAGGAGCCGGCGAGCGGATCGGGTCACGGATGGTGACGCTAGGCGAACCCATCGTGTTCGTACAGCCCCCACGAGTGGTCGATCCGGTGAACGCGGTGCGCGACACTGTTCACCGTGCCGTCCACGCTGCCCGACGGCGACCCGGTGCCGCCGGACGGGTCGCTGCCCGCCTCCGCCGCCGTCGGGGCGGCCGGCCGCACCCTGTCCTTCTACGTGCACGTGCCGTTCTGCGCGACCCGCTGCGGCTACTGCGACTTCAACACCTACACCGCCGGCGAACTCGGCACGGACGCCTCCCCGCAGTCCTGGTTCGACGCCGCCCTGGCCGAGATCGAGCTGGCGGCGACGGTTCTCGGCGGCGACCGGCCGGTGTCCACGGTCTTCGTCGGCGGCGGCACCCCGTCCCTGGTCGGCGCCGACCCGCTGGTCGACCTGCTGGCGGCGATCCGGGACCGGTTCGGGCTGACCGCGGACGCCGAGGTGACCACCGAGGCCAATCCGGAGTCCACCGACCCGGCCCTGCTGGCCCGGCTGCGCCGGGCCGGGTACACCCGGCTGAGTCTGGGCCTGCAGTCGACGTCCCGCCGGGTGCTGACGATCCTGGACCGCACCCACACCCCGGGCCGCGCGCTGGACGTCGTCCGGTGGGCGCACGCGGAAGGCTTCGCGCACGTCAACCTCGACCTCATCTACGGCACGCCGGGGGAGACCGACGAGGAGTTCGCCCGGTCGCTGGCCGACGTCGTGGCCAGTGGCGTCGACCACGTCTCGGCCTACTCCCTGATCGTCGAGCCGGGCACCCGGATGGCCCGGGCGGTCGACCGCGGGGTGCTGCCGATGCCGGACGAGGACGTGCTCGCCGACCGCTACCTGCTGGCCGAATCGGCCCTCACCGGCGCCGGGTTCGGCTGGTACGAGGTGTCGAACTGGGCCCGGGACGATGCCGCCCACTGCCGGCACAACCTGGCCTACTGGACCGGCCAGGACTGGTGGGGGATCGGCCCCGGCGCGCACTCGCACGTCGGCGGGGTCCGCTGGTGGAACGTCAAGCACCCGGCCGCCTACGCGCGGCGGCTGGCCGACGGGGTCAGCCCGGGGCAGGCCCGGGAAGTGCTGACCGGTGAGCAGCGGGCGACCGAGGACGTGCTGCTGCGGCTGCGGCTGCGCGCGGGCCTGCCGGTGGACCGGCTCGCCCCGGCCGGCCGGGCGGTCGCGGCGGCGGCCGCCGACCGCGGCCTGCTCGACGCCGCCGCGCTGGCCGGCGGCACCGCCCGGCTCACCCTGCCGGGCCGGCTGCTGGCCGACGGGATCGCCCTGGAGCTGCTGGGCTGACCGATCAGGACGGTCGGCCGGATCAGGAGGACGGGACGGGGCCGCCCGGGGGCCGGGCGTCCAGGTCCAGGATCCGCACGTGCAGGATCGTCCGCTGCTGCAGAGCCGAGCGCAGCGCCCGGTGCAGACCGTCCTCCAGGTACAACTGGCCCTGCCAGTGCACGGCGTGCGGGAACAGGTCCCCGTAGAAGGTGGACTGCTCGTCGAGCAACGCGTCCAGGCGCAACTCGCGCTTGGTGGTGATCAGCTCGTCCATCCGCACCTTGCGGGGCGGGATCCGCGCCCACTCCCGGGTGGACAGCCCGTGATCGGGGTAGGGCCGCCCGTCACGAACATCCTTGAAGATCATCCGTGCGGCCTCCGTTGCCCATGCATCGTCGCGACGCACCGCTGGCCCCCCAGGGTAGCCGCCAGGCGCCGGCCGGCCCGGGCGGAGGTACCCGCCGGGGGCGCCGGCGAGGCGCTCGCCGGCGCCCGCCCGCCGCCCCGGTGACGACTACACTTGGCAGACGACGCGCGCGAGTGCCAAGCCGCGCCATCCGTGCTCGACCAGTGCTCGACCCGTGCTCCGGACCGTGACCAGGGAGGTGACCCATGTCCGCCGACGACCGCCGCTTCCAGGTGCTCCGCGCCATCGTCTCCGACTACGTCGCCACCCATGAGCCGGTCGGCTCCAAGTCGTTGGTCGACCGGCACCAGCTGGGCGTCTCGCCGGCCACCATCCGCAACGACATGGCCGTGCTCGAGGACGAGGGGTACATCGCCCAGCCGCACACCTCGGCCGGCCGGATCCCGACGGACAAGGGCTACCGGCTGTTCGTCGACCGGCTGTCCCAGGTCAAGCCGATGTCCGCGGGCGAGAAGCGGGCCATCCAGTCGTTCCTGTCCGAGGCGGTCGACCTCGAGGACGTGCTGCGCCGGTCGGTGCGGCTGCTGGCCCAGCTGACCCGGCAGGTCGCGTTCGTGCAGTACCCGACGCTGTCCCGGTCGTCCGTGCGCCACGTCGAGGTGGTCGCGCTGGACCTGCGCCGCCTGCTGCTGGTCGTCATCACCGACACCGGTCGGGTCGAGCAGCGGCTGGTCGAGCTCGACGCCGACGTCACCGACCAGGGCCTGCTCGCGCTGCGCACGCTGTTCTCGGCGCACGCGATCGGCCGCCGGCTCGCCGACGCGGCCGCGGCCCGGTCCGACGCCGCGGCCCGGGTCGATCCGGCGGTGCGCAGCATCGTCGGCCCGGCCGTCGGGGTGCTGCTGGACGCGCTGGTCGAGCACCCGGAGGAGCGCCTGGTGCTGTCCGGCACCTCGCACGCCACCGGGGCGTGGGCCGACCAGCCGAACACGCTGCGCGGCGTGCTGGAGGCGCTGGACGAGCAGGTCACGCTGCTCAAGCTGCTGGCCGCGCTGGACACCCCGGACGCCGTGGTGGTGTCGATCGGCAGCGAGAACGACGATGCCAACCTGGCCACGACCGCGCTGGTGTCGGCCGGGTACGGCAGCGGAGAGACCCTGATGGGCGGGCTGGCCGTCGTCGGGCCGACCCGGATGGACTATCCGGGCACGATGGCCGCGGTCCGGGCGGTCGCCCGGTACGTCGGGGAGATCGTCGCCGGGCGGTAACGCCGCGGTGTGATGCGCGGGCCCCGGCTCGCGGGAAGGCAACTGGTGCAAAGGGTGGCACGGGACTATTACGGCCTGCTGGGCGTGGCCAAGAACGCGTCGCAGGATGAGATCAAGCGCGCCTACCGGAAGCTGGCCCGGGAACTGCATCCCGACGTCAATCCCGATCCCGCGGCGCAGCAGCGGTTCAAGGACGTC
>NZ_JBMDXT010000306.1:0-7927 GCF_048594475.1 Nakamurella sp.
TCCCGCAGCTCGGCCTCGGCCGTGGCCAGCCGCTCGGACGCCTCGGCCAGGTCGCGCTGCACCCGGTTGCGATGGTCGAGGGCGGCCTGCTCGTCGACCGCGTCCTGCTCGATCTTGGTCAGGATCTGCACGAGATCGTCGGCCAGCAACCGCATCCGGGCGTCCCGCAGGTCGGCCTGCACCCCGGCGGCCCGCCGCGCGACCGCGGCCTGGCGACCCAGCGGGCCGAGCTGGCGGCGGATCTCGGCGGTCAGGTCGGTCAACCGGTTGAGATTGGCCTGCATCGAGTCGAGCTTGCGGATCGTCTTCTCGCGCCGCTTGCGGTGCTTGAGGACGCCGGCCGCCTCCTCGATGAACGCCCGCCGGTCCTCGGGCCGGGCCTGCAGCACCGCGTCCAGCTGGCCCTGCCCGACGATGACGTGCATCTCGCGGCCGATCCCCGAGTCCGACAGCAGTTCCTGGATGTCCAGCAGCCGGCAGGCACGGCCGTTGATCTCGTACTCGCCGACGCCGTCGCGGAACATCCGCCGGGTGATCGAGACCTCGGAGTAGTCGATCGGCAGGGCGCCGTCGGCGTTGTCGATGGTCAGGGTGACCTCGGCCCGGCCCAGCGGGGGCCGGTCCGCGGTGCCGGCGAAGATGACGTCCTCCATCTTCCCGCCGCGCAACGCCTTGGCGCCCTGCTCGCCGAGCACCCAGGCGATCGCGTCCACCACGTTGGACTTGCCGGACCCGTTCGGGCCGACCACGGCGGTGATGCCGGGTTCCAGCCGCAGCGTGGTCGACGAGGCGAAGGACTTGAACCCCTTCATGGTGAGGGACTTCAGGTGCACGGGGTCGGCCCCTCCTCCGGCGAAACGGTCACACGGTCAGCAATCCCGGGCGCGGGTCACGCGCCGGTCACGGTGACGCTACCGGCCGGGTCCCGCGGAGTTCGGGAAGCTGGCGGCCTGAGTCGCGTGAGCTCGGCGGCGTCGGCCTCAGCCGACGTCGAACCGCTTGAAGGTCCCCCGGGCCGGCGCGAACTGCTCGACCACCTGATCGACCCGGCCCGGTGTCCGCCCACCCCGGAGCCAGGCCAGCAACCGGTCGCAGGCCGCCCGCGGGCCCTCGGCCACCACCTCCACCCGGCCGTCGACCAGGTTGGTGGCGCTGCCGACGAGGCCGAGTTCGAGGGCCTGGGCCCGGGTGAACCAGCGAAAGCCCACGCCCTGCACGTGACCGTGCACGAAGGCGGTCAGCCGGACGGTCTCGCCCGCCGGCTCGGCCGGGTCGTCAGGACCGTCGGGCTCGCCGCCGGGACGTCCCGGCCACCTCACGCGCGGGACCGGTAGACGATCAGCCGGCGGTCGTCGATCGTCAGCTCCACCGACTCCTTGGGCTCGGTGATCTCCCCGTCGTGCGCGACGGGTTTGGGGCCGGACAGCGACTCGATGGTGACGTGCGCGGCCTCCAGCTCGCCGTAGACCTTGCTCAACCGGGCCACGCCGATGATCGAGTACAGGATGGCCCGGGTGCGGGACAGCTTCTTGTCGGCCCGCAGGTACTGCACGTCCAGCACGCCGCCGGCCAGCTGGTCCCGCCAGGCCGGGGCGAGACCGCGCGGCGCGTACCGGCCGTTGCCGATGAACACGATCCAGACCGGGTGCTTCTCACCGTTGATGAGCAGGTCGACCGGCTTCTCGTGGCGCAGCGTGCGCAGCAGCGCGTAGGCGGTGGCCGGCCACTTGCCCATCCGCTTGCTGTACTTGTCCCGCCGCACCACCATCTCCGGGTACTGCCCGATGCTGGAGGTGTTCAGGAAGGCCACCCCGTCGATGGTGGCCAGGTCGACCATGCCGGCGATGCCGTGTTCCACCGCGGCCACCGTGTGCGCGTCGGTGTCCAGGCCCAGCGCCTTGGCGAAGTGGTTGAACGTGCCGGCCGGGAAGACGGCCAGCGGCAGGTGGTGCCGGTGGGCCAGTTGGGCGACCGCGGCGACCGTCCCGTCGCCGCCGGCCACGCCCAGGGCGCGCGGCAGCTCCTGCACCAGCGCCTCGATGTCGGTGCCCGGCTCCCACTCCACGATGTGCGCCTTGGGCAGCATCCGGGCGATGGCGTCGGCGACCCCGTCGGAGCTACCCGACTTGGCGTTGAGCACGACGGTCAGCCCATCGCCCTGTGGCAGGGCCGGGGCGGTGCCGGCGGCGGTGAGCGCCGGACCCCACGGCTTGACCGGCCACATCGCCCGGCCGATCAGTGCGACGCTGATCCCGACGGCGGCCCCGGCCCACACGTCGGAGCGGTAGTGCACGCCCACGTGCACGCGGGAGTACGCGACGGCCGCGGCCAGCGGCACCAGCAGGGGGCCCGCCCAGGGCACCTCGAGGGTGGCGCCGGTGGCGAACGCGGCGGCGGACGCGGCGTGGCCGCTGGGGAACGACGAGGTCCAGGGTGCGGTGCCGATCCGCCGGGCCAGGTGGGTCCGCTCGAGATCCGGGCGGCGCCGGCCGAACAGCGGCTTGAGCACGGCGTTGGACACGAGGCTGGCCGCGGCCAGGCTGGCCAGCCCGCGGATCGCGCCCCGCCGGGTCCGCCGGCCGGTCAGCGCGCCGACCGCGGCCACGCCCATCCAGAGCCGGCCGTGGTCGGCCGTCTTGGTCAGGACGCGCAGGGCGTGATCGAGCGGCCGGGCCACCACCGCGGTGGCCGGGGCGCACGACGGGTCGGGGGGCTGGTCGGTGACGCGCATCCGGGCGAGCCTACGCGCGGGGCGGACGCTGGCACCGGGGGCACCAGTACGACGAGCGGTTCATGAAGGCCGACCGCCGGATCGGGGTGCCGCACCGGGGGCACGGCCGGTCCGCCTGCCCGTAGACATTCAGCGCGCGGTCGAAGTAGCCGGACTCGCCGTTGACGTTGACGTACAGGGCGTCGAACGAGGTGCCGCCGGCCGCCAGCGCCTGCCCCATCACCTCGGTGGCCGCGGTCAGCACCGCGGCGGCCTGGGCCCGGGTGAGCCGCTCGGTGGGCCGGTCGTAATGCAGCCGGGCCCGCCAGAGGGCCTCGTCGGCGTAGATGTTGCCGATGCCGGACACCACCGTCTGGTCCAGCAGCGCCCGCTTGACCCCGGTGCGCTTGCCGCGCAGGGCGGCGACGGCGTCGGCGAGCCGGAACTGCGGATCCAGCGGGTCCCGGGCGATGTGCGCGATGGCCGCGGGCAGGTCGGCGCCGCCCGGGGCGAAGGTCATGCCGCCGAACGTCCGCTGGTCCAGGAAGTCCAGAACCGGTCCGGCGTCGTCGAAGGTGAAGCGGATCCGCAGGTGCGGGTGCTCGGCCGCCGGCCCGCCGACGGCCCCGACCGCCGTCCCGCTCGATCCGGTCCCGGTCCCGGCGGTCGGCGCTGCGCCGACCCGGAACTGGCCGCTCATCCCCAGGTGGGCCAGCACGGCGTCGCCGTCGTCCAGGGCCCACCACAGGTACTTGCCACGCCGGCGCACGTCCGCGACGACCCGCCCGGCGAGCAGCCGCTGGAAATCCTCGGCACCGCCGAGATGGCGGCGGACGGCCCGGTCGTGCAGCACCCGGACGGAACTGATGCGGCGGCCCAGCACGTGCGACCGCAGGCCGATCCGGACGGTCTCGACCTCCGGCAGCTCAGGCACTGTGCGGGGACGGACCGGCCGTGCTGCCCTGCCCGACGGTGCCGCCGCGACCGGTGGCGCCGCCCGGGCCGTCGACCGCGGGCGCACCGTCCTGCAGGCCGGTGTACGCGGCGGCCGCGGCGTTCTGCTCGGCCTCCTTCTTGGTGCGGCCGGATCCGGTGCCGCGGGCGGCCCCGGACAGCAGCACCCGGGCGGCGAACACCTTGGCGTGGTCGGGCCCCTCCTCGGACACCCGGTATTCGGGCACGCCGAGACCACGGGCCGCCGCCAACTCCTGCAGCGAGGTCTTCCAGTCCAGGCCCGCCCCCAGCTGGGGGGCGGCCGCCAGCAGGTCGGTGAACAACCGCAGCACGACGCCGCGGGCCGTCTCCAACCCGTACTGGAGGTACACCGCACCGATGATCGCCTCGACGGCGTCGGCCACGATGGACGACTTGTCGCGGCCTCCGGTCAGCTCCTCGCCGCGGCCCAGCCGCAACTGCTCGCCGAGCCCGATGGCCCGTCCGACGCCGGCCAGGGCGTGCATGTTCACCACCGAGGCCCGCAGCTTGGCCAGCCGACCCTCCTGGAGGTCCGGGTGGCTGCGATACAGGGTCTCGGTGATCACCACGCCCAGCACGGCGTCACCGAGGAACTCGAGCCGTTCGTTGGTCGGCAGCCCACCGTGCTCGTACGCGTACGAGCGGTGGGTCAGCGCGAGCACGACGAGGTCGGCACTCAGATCCACCCCCAGCGCGGCGCTGATCGCCCGCGGGTCGGGGGTGTTGTTCGACGACGGGGCCGTCGCGGCGGCCAACGAATCAGACCCCGACGACCTGACGACCCTTGTACTGCCCGCAGGTGGGGCACGCGAGGTGCGGCGGCTTCAGCGCGCCACACGCCCGGTTGCTGCACGCCACCAGCGTCGGCACGGTGGTCTTCCACTGCGAACGACGCGAGCGGGTGTTGCTGCGCGACATCTTCCGCTTCGGGACAGCCACGATCGATCTCCTTCGTTACTCGCCGGGCCCGGCCGGTGGCCGACCCGTGCTCTCGGGTGTTTCGGTTCCAAATCTGTCCCGCAGAGCGGCCCAGCGAGGATCCAGTATCTCATGGGAATGGTCCGGCTCGAGATCATCCAGCCGCCCGCCGCACTCGATGCACAGTCCGCGGCAGTCGGGCCGGCACAGCGGCGCCATCGGCAGGGCGGTGACGACCTCGTCGCGCACCACCTGCTCCAGGTCGATCCGGTCGTCCACGACGAGGGGGATCTCGTCCTCGTCGGTGGTGGCCGCGGTGGCCGAGTCCGGAAAGGCGAACAGTTCCCGGATGCCGGCGACGACCGGCTCGGTGACCTCGATCAGACACCGGGCGCACTGCCCGGTCGCCGTCGCCGCGGCCGTCCCGGAGACCAGGACGCCCTCGGCCACCGACTCGAGCCGGACGTCCAGGTCGACCTCGGCCCCGGCCGGCACCGCCACGACGTCCAGGCCCATCGGCGTGTCCAGCGGTATGGCGATCCGCAGCGTGCGCATGGTGCCCGGGCGACGACCCAGCGTCCGGGTGTCGATCACCCAGGGCGAGTCGGGACGGGGCGAGGGCACAGCAGGCATGACGGTCGTCGACAGCTTTCCGGTCGGTGGGTCCAGGCGCCGCCTGCTCCGGGCATGCGACAGCCGCGCTGCCGAAAGGCAACCGTTCCAGGGTAGTGCACGCACGACGACAATGCGAAAGCGACGCGCACCGGGCCGGCGACCCGCCGTCAGAACGGGCGCAGCGGCGGCAGCGCGATCGCCTCCGCCGGGGCGGGCCGGCCCAGCAGGTACCCCTGCCCGTACCGGCAGCCCATCCCGATCAGCAGGTCCAGCTGGGACTGCGTCTCGATCCCCTCCACGATCGCCTCCAGCCCGGCCGCCTCGATCAGGCGCAGGATCGCCCCGACGAACCGCACCTGGGCCTCGTCGGCGGCGAGGTCGGCGATGATCGACGGATCGACCTTGACCGTGTCGATCGGTAGCCGCCGCAGGTAGCTGATCGAGGAGTAGCCGGTGCCGAAGTCGTCGATGGCGACCCCGACGCCCAGCCGGCGCAGGGCGACCAGCGAGTCGATCCCGGTGACGTCCCCGCTGGCCAGCACGGACTCGGGGATCTCCAGCATCAACCGGTGCGGCGGGACGCCGTACCGCTGCAGGCAGTCGGCGACGAACCCGGCCAACCCCGGCCAGCGCACCTCCACCGGGGAGAGGTTGACGTGCATGCGGAACGGGTTGTCGGCCAACAGCTCGCGCCACTCGGCCAGCTGGCTGATGACCGCCCGCAGGATCCAGTGCCCGACCTCGACGATCTGGCCGCTGTCCTCGGCGACGCCGATGAACTCGCCGGGGATGAGCCGGCCGCGGGTGGGGTGCTGCCAGCGGATGAGCGCCTCGGCGCCGACCACCGCACCCGTGGTCAGCGAGTTGATCGGCTGGAACTCCACCCGGAGCTCGTCCTGCTCGACCGCGGCGCCCAGTTCGGAGGCGACCTGGAGCCGGGCCCGCGCCGCGTGGTGCATCTCCGGCCGGAACACCTGGACCCGGCCCCGGCCGCCGGACTTGGCGGCGTACATCGCGGTGTCGGCGTCCTGCAGGATCAGCTGCGGGTCCTGACCCCGGGTGCCGAAGCAGACGCCGATGCTGGCGCCGGTCCAGACCGCCCGGTCGCTCACCGTGAACGGCTCCTGCAGGGCGGCGAGCGCCCGCTCGGCGATGCGCAGCGCCTGGTCCTCGCCGATGCCGGGCAGCAGGATCGCGAACTCGTCGCCGCCCAGCCGGGCCACCGTGTCGACGTCGCGGACCACCGAGCTCAGCCGCCGGGCGACCTCCACCAGGATCTGGTCACCGGCCCCGTGGCCCAGCCCGTCGTTGATCGTCTTGAACTCGTCCAGGTCGAGCAGCAGGACGCACGGCGGGCCCGAGCCGCGTTCGGCCAGGGCCGCGGCGCGGCCCATCCGGTCGCGCAGCAGCGTGCGGTTGGCCAGACCGGTCAGCGGGTCGTAAAGGGCCAGCCGCTCCAGCTGCTCGCGGGCGGCGTCGAGCTGGGCGGTGCGCTCGGCGACGCGGTCCTCGAGCGTCCGCTGGACGGACTCGAGCTCCTCGGCCAGCTGGTTGAAGCCGGTGATGGCCGCGTCCACCGAGTCCTCGGCGGCCGAGGGCTGCAACCGCACCCCCAGATTGCCGGCGGCCAGCTGGACGATCTGGTCGACCAGCTGGTTGAGCCGACCGTCCGGCGGCGTCGCACCGCCGTCGCCGTTCAGATGCGCAGGGCCGTCATCGGCCGGATGGGCAGGGCCGTCGTCGGCCGAGGCGGGCATGTCTGGCACCGGTCATTCCCCCGAACAATCCCGGTGGCGCCCCGACCGCCGAAGGAAGCGGGGTGCCAGTTGCGATTACCGGGAAGCATAACCGTCAAACCGCCATTTTCGATGACCCTGAGCAATGTTTTGCTCACCCTGTGTCAGGGCTGAGGCCGTCGGCTAGCTCCGGACGAACAGCCGATCGTCCCGCAGATCCGCCACCCCGCCGGTGCGCAGCGCGGTGCGTCCGCGGCCGATCGTGCGCAGGGTGGTGGTGAGCGTTTCCTCGAGGTTGCCCAGGGTGCTGTCGACGTACGTGTCGCAGTCGTTGCGCATGCGGTCGGCGTTGGCGTGTGCCTCGTCCAGGATGCGGGCGGACTCGGTGTAGGCGGCCTGCACCACCTCGGTCTGGGTGACCAGCCGGGCCTGTTCGGCCTGGCCGTCGGCGACCGACTGCTCGTAGCTGGCCCGGCCGGCGGCGATCGTCCGGTCGGCGTCGGCGTGCGCCCGGGCCATGATCGAGTCGTGCTGCTCCTGCGCGGACTGCACGATCCGGGCGGCGTCCTCGCGGGCCCGGGCGACCAGGCTCTCGGCGTGCGCGGACGCGTCGTGCACGGTGCGCTCGGCCTCGGCCCGCGCACCGGTGACGGTGGATTCGGCCTCGGCGCGGGCCCCGTTGACCAGCCGGTCCGCCTCGGCCTGGGCGTCGGCGACCATGGACGTGGCCCGGTCGGAGGCCTCCCCCAGCATCTGGTCGCGGTGGTCGAGCACGTCCTGGGCGTCGTCGACCTCGCCGGGCAGGGCGTCCCGGACGTCGTCCAGCAGCTCGAGGACGTCACCGCGCGGCACCACGCAGGATGCCGTCATCGGCAGGCCGCGGGCCTCCTCGACGATGGTGACGAGCTCGTCGAGTGCCTCGAAAACCCGGTACATGGCAACCTCCTACGGGTCGACTGGCAGGCTCGCGGAA
>NZ_JBMDXT010000307.1:0-11058 GCF_048594475.1 Nakamurella sp.
CGGGCCCCGGTGGGGGGGCCGGGGGGGGGCCCGGGGGCGTGGGGGCCGCGGGGGGGGGGGGGGGGCCCGGCTGGGGCCCCCGTTGGGCCCCCTGGGGCCCCCCACCGCCGGCGCTCAGCCGAGCGTCGCGGCCAGCCGGCCGGCCAGCCGGTTGACGAACGCCGCCGGATCCGGCAGCTCGCCCCCCTCGGCCAGCAGGGCCATGCCGTAGAGCACCTGGGCGGTCTCGGCCAGACCGGGATCGTCCGGCCGCCGGCGGTGGGCGTCGCGCAGGCCGGCCACCAGCGGATGCTGCGGGTTGAGCTCCAGGGTCCGCTTCACCACCGGGGGCTCCTGGCCCATCGCGCGATACATCTTCTCCAGGGTCGGCGTCAGGTCGCCCGGATCGCCGACCAGCACCGCCGCGGACGTGGTCAGCCGGTGCGACAGGCGCACCGCCTTGACGTCGTCGATCAGGGTCGCGGTCAGCCAGCCCAGCAGGTCGCCGAAGTCCTTGGTGGTGTCCTCATCGACATCCTCGCCGCCCAGGTCGACCTCGCCCTTGGCGATGGACGCCAGGGACCTGCCGTCGAAGTCGGCCACCGCGTCGACCCAGATCTCGTCGACCGGGTCGGTCAGCAGCAGCACCTCGTACCCCTTGGCCCGGAACGCCTCCATGTGCGGCGATGACTCCAGGGCGGTCCGCGACTCACCGGTGATGTAGTAGATGTCGCTCTGCCCCTCGGGCATCCGGGCGACGTACTCGGCCAGCGTGGTGGGGCGGTCCGCGTCGTTGGTGGACGAGAAGGTCAGGATCTCCAGGATCGCCTGCTGGTTGTCGCGGTCGGACAGCAGGCCCTCCTTGACCGCCCGGCCGAACTCGGTGTTGAACGTCGCGAACTTCTCCGGTTCGTCGTCCCGCAGCGTCTTGACGGTCGACAGCACCTTCTTGACCAGCCGGTTGCGGATCAGCCGGATCTGCCGGTCCTGCTGCAGGATCTCCCGGGAGATGTTGAGCGACAGGTCGTTCGCGTCCACCACGCCCTTGATGAAGCGCAGGTACTCGGGCACCAGCGCCTCGCAGTCGTCCATGATGAAGACGCGCTTGACGTACAGCTGGACCCCGCGCTTGGCGTCGCGCCAGTACAGGTCCATCGGCGCGTGCCCGGGGATGAACAGCAGCGCCTGGTACTCGAACGTGCCCTCGGCGGAGAGCCGGATCGTCTGCAGCGGCTCCTGCCAGTCGTGGCTGACGTGCCGGTAGAACTCGGTGTACTCCTCGGGCGAGACCTCGCTCTGCGGCCGGGCCCAGAGCGCCTTGCGCGAGTTGACCGTCTCGGGCTCGGGCGCGGCATCGACGGCGTCGACGGTGTCGACGGCGTCCGGGCCCTCGGCCGTGTCCTCGCCTCCCGGCGGGGACGGCGGGGTGATCGGCACCATCCGGATCGGCCAGGTGATGAAGTCCGAGTACCGCTTGATGATCGAGCGGACCGTCATCGGGTTGGCGTAGTCGTGCAGCTCGTCCTCGGTGTCCTCGGGCTTGAGGTGCAGGGTGACCGAGGTGCCCTGCGGGGCGTCGGGCTCGTCGGAGACGGTGTAGCTGCCCTCACCGGTGGACTCCCACCGCACGCCGTGGTGCGTGCCGGCCTTGCGGGTCACCAGGGTGACCCGGTCGGCGACCATGAAGCTGGAGTAGAAGCCGACCCCGAACTGGCCGATCAGCTCGGCCGACGCCTGCTCGGACTGGCCCGACTCGCGGGCCTCACGCAGCTTGGCCAGCACCTCGCCGGTGCCGGACTTGGCGATCGTGCCGATCAGGTCGACGACCTCGTCCCGGCTCATCCCGATGCCGTTGTCGGCGACGGTCAGCGTCCGGGCGGCCGGGTCCGTCGTCACCGTGATGTGCAGGTCGTCGGTGTCGACGTCCAGGTCCTTGTCCTTGAACGCGTCCAGGCGCAGCTTGTCCAGCGCGTCCGAGGAGTTGGAGATCAACTCCCGCAGGAACACGTCCTTGGACGAGTAGATCGCGTGGATCATCAACTGCAGAAGCTGGCGGGCCTCCGCCTGGAATTCGATCGTCTCGGTCGACATCGCAGATCGTCTCCTCCGGTGATGTGCGACGACCACCCTATGTGTCGCCGGGCCGATCCTCCGCAGGGGTCCGGCGCGGATCGACTCGCGCGGAATGGGACCGGTGGGCCGGGAGTCGACGATGTCGGCCGCGCCGGCGTCGATGATCCGCGCGGGACACCGGGGCGCGAGCGGTCTACTGCTCGCGCATCGCCCAGGGCGAGCCGTACTCGTTCACCAGGTCCAGGAACGGGCGCGGCGGGAGCGCCTCCGGCCCGAGGACGCCGGCTCCGGACCACGTTCCGGCCGCGATCAGCTCGAGCGCGACGACCGGGTTGAGCGCGGTCTGCCACACCACCGCCTGGGCGCCGTACTCGCGCATCGACCACTCGTTGTCCACGACGTGATAGAGGTACACCTCGCGCGGCGCCCCGTCCGGGCCGGTTCCCTTCACCCAGAGCCCGGCGCAGGTCTTGCCCGACATCCTGTCCCCCAGCCGGGCCGGGTTGGGCAGCACCGCGGCCACCACGTCCCGAGGGGAGACCTCGACGTCACCGACCCGGACCGGCTCGGTGCGGTCCAGGCCCAGCTTGTGCAGCACCCGGAGCACACCGATGAACTCCTCGCCGAGCCCGTACTTGAAGGTGACCCGGCCCGCCCGGATCCAGCGCGGCATGAGCAGCACCTCCTCGTGCTCGACGTTGACGCACTCGACCGGACCGATGCCGTCGGGGAAGTCGAACACCTCGGGCTCGCTGAACGGCGGCGTGGTGAACCAGCCCCGGTCCGCCTCGTAGACGACCGGCGGGTTCAGACACTCCTCGATGGTCGTCCAGATCGAGAAGCTGGGGGCGAAGTCGTAGCCGGCGACGGTCAGGTTCGACCCGTCGCGCACGCCCAGCTCGTCGATCGTGGTGAAGAGCTCGTCGGCGGCGTACCGGGCGAACACGTCGGCCATGCCCGGCTCGATCCCGATCCCGATCAGCGCGAGACGCCCGGCGGCCGCCCACTCGTCGGCCAGCGCGAACTGCTCGTCGCCGAGTTTGACCCCGGTGCGCGCGTACGGCTCGGTGGGGTGCGGCCGGGACAGCGACATCGCCATGTCGAGGTAGTCGATGCCTTCGGCCAGCGCGGCCGTGAACAGCGGCATGACGAAGCGCGGATCGGTGGCGTTGACCAGCACATCACAGCGGTGCTCGGCGATCAGGGCCCGGACCTGCGCGCGGTCGCCGGCGTCCACCCGGGCCGAGGTGAAGCGCGCATCCCCGGTCGAGGCGGCCACCGCGGCCGCCCGCGGTTCGTCGTAGTCGGCGACGACCATCGCCGCGAAGAACGGCCGCCGGGCCGCGATCAGCGCGATGGCCCCGCCGACACCCCCCGCGCCGACCAGCAACACCCGCATGGAGGCACCTTCTTCACGAGAAATTTCACGGACAGAAACGACCGGGCCAGCAAATGGGTCGCGCGGATGCCATTATCAGGCTTTGACTCCACCGGCGCCCGGAACGGGCCAGGACCCAGGAGGACGTCCCGTGGGCAGCAACGAGCCGGCCGCGTCACCCCCGAGCCCGGCGGGAGAACCCGAGGCCACGCTGAAACCCGGCGCCATCGGCTTCGTCAGCTCGATGTCCATCGGTCTGGCGGCCACCTCCCCCGCCTACTCGCTCGCCGCGATCATCGGCCCGGTGGTGGCACTGGTCGGGGTGTACGCGCCCGGCATCATGCTCGCCTCGTTCGTGCCGATGCTGCTGATCGCGTCCGCCTTCTACTACCTCAACCGGGTCGACTCGGACTGCGGCACCACCTTCTCCTGGGTCACCCGGGCGATGGGTCCCTGGTTCGGCTGGCTCGGCGGTTGGGCGATCGGCATGACCGGCGTGCTGATCGTCGGCTCGCTGGCCAACGTCGGCGTCACCTACCTGCTGCTGACGTTCGGGCTGGACGATCTGGTCGACAACCCGTGGGTGCTGCAGGGCCTCACCGTGCTGCTGATCTTCCTGATGACCGCGATCTGCGTGATCGGCACCGAGCTGTCGGCCCGGCTGCAGGACGTGCTCATCCTCGCCCAGGTCGGTGCGCTGCTGATCTTCGCGGTGGTCGCGCTGACCGCCGCGCTCAACGGCACCAGCGAGTACGCCTCGCTCGTCCCGGAGGTGTCCTGGCTCAACCCGTTCGGCGCCGGCGGAGCCGCGCTGACCGGCGGCCTGCTGCTGGGCGTCTTCGCCTACTGGGGCTGGGAGTCGGCCGTCAACCTCAACGAGGAGACCGAGGGCGCCTCCTCGACGCCGGGCCGGGCCGCGATCGTGTCCACCGTGGTGCTGCTGGTCACCTACGTGTCGGTGGCCATCGCCGTGGTCGCCTATGCGGGGGTCGACTTCCTGGCCGAGAACGCGAGCGAGGAGGAGGGCATCTTCGGCACCCTCGCCGACAGCGCGATGGGCAGCTGGTCCTGGGTGGTGCTGCTGGCCGTGGCCACGTCCGCGATCGCGTCCACCCAGACGACGATCATCCCGGCGTCCCGGACCGGGCTGTCCATGGCCCGCCGGCACGCCATGCCCCGGTCGCTGGCCCACATCCACCCGCGGGTCCGCACGCCCGACGTGTCGACCTGGACGGTCGCCGTCATCGCCACCGTCTGGTACCTGGTGGTCAACCTGTTGTCCGAGAACGCCCTGCTGGACTCGCTGACGGCGCTGTCGCTGCTGATCGCGTTCTACTACGCGCTCACCGGCCTGGCCTGCGCCATCTACTACCGCCGCGAGCTGACCCGCAGCGTGAAGAACTTCCTGCTGATCGGCGTCGGGCCGGTGATCGGCTCGATCCTGCTGCTGTGGCTGCTGGTCGAGTCGATCATCGACATGTCCGACCCGGAGAACTCGTCCACCGGGGTGGCCTGGCTGGGCGTCGGGCCGCCGCTGGTCATCGGCGTCTTCATCTTCCTGGCCGGGGTGGTCTTCATGGTCTTCTGGCGGTTCCACGACGGCCGCTACTGGCAGGAACGGCCCGGGGTGGCCGATCCGGTCCTCGCGGCCGGCGGGCGGCCCGCCGGCGACGGCGGCGCCGACGGCAGCAGCGGCCATCACGGCGGGGACGGGGCGGTCCGATGACGATCGTGCTGGGATACGACGAGTCGCCGGGCGCCCAGCGGGCCCTGGAGCAGGCGGTGGACATCGCCGCCCGGATGAACGAGACCCTGGTCGTGGTCTACGCCGACGCCCCGCCCAGCCGGATGGGCGAGGAGTTCACCGCCCACGCCGAGGCGCTGGCCGAGCAGGGCCACAAGGCGCTCGCCGACGCCACCACCCGGGCCCGGGCGGCCGGCGTGGCGGTGGAGGTCGAGCTGGTCGACGAGCGGCCGGCCCAGGCGCTGCTGGACGTCGCCGACGCCCGGGACGCCCGGCTCATCGTCGTCGGGACCTACGGGGAAAGCCCGCTGCGCAGTGCGATCCTCGGTTCCACCCCGCACAAGCTGCTGCACTGGTCCACCCGTCCGGTGCTCTGCGTGCCACCACCGGCCGCGGAGGAGTAGCCGCCGCACCCGCGGGCGTCGACCGTCAAACGACCGTCAGACAGCCGGCCGACGGCCGGCGACGATACCGGTCGGTCGGGCCGGCCCGTTAGGCTCAATCAATCGACGCCGGTTCTCTTCGCGGCGACCGATCGATTCCGGCAGAAGGTGGACCTGGTGAGCAACGGGCGGCGCGAGTGACGCAACCGCCGCTGCCGACCGGCCCCGCTCCCCGGGTCACCCTGCGGGAGGTGGCCGAACGGGCCCGCGTGTCCCGGACGACGGCGTCGTTCGTGCTCAGCGGCCGGCGGGACATGCGCATCTCCGCGGACGCCGAGACCCGGGTGCGGCAGGCCGCCCGCGAGCTCAACTACCGGCCCAGCCTGCTCGCGCGCAGCCTGCGCACCAACTCCTCGCAGACCATCGGGTTGCTGTCCGACCAGATCGCCAGCGAGATGTTCGCCGGCGAGGCCGTGCGGGGCGCGCTGACCAGCGCCCTGCAGCACGAGCACCTGCTGTTCGTCGGCGAGACCGGCGGCGATCCCGAGGTCGAGCGCAGCATCATCCAGGGCATGCTGGACCGCGGTGTCGGCGGCTTCGTGCACGCCTCGATGTACACCCAGGTGGTGCGCATCCCGGCGGTGCTGCGGCGCCACCCGGTGGTCCTGATGAACTCCTACACCCGGGGCAAGCGGCTGCCCGCCGTCGTCCCCGACGAGACCGAGGCCGGCCGGTCGGTCGCCCGGGAACTGCTGGCCAAGGGGCATCGGGACGGGATCGTCCTCGTCGGCGAGCACACCGCGCAGGCGATGGCCGGCGAGGACCGGCTGGCCGGGATCCGCGAGGTGCTCGCCGCCGAGGGCACCGATCTGGCCGCCGTCGTGGACACCCTGTGGTGGCCCGACCACGCCTACCGGGCCATGTCGACGTACCTGTCGAGCGTCCGCCCGACCGGCCCGACCCCGACCGCCTTCATCTGCCTGAACGACCGGGTCGCGTTCGGGGTCTACCAGGCCCTGGCGGAGGTGGGCTGGCAGGTGCCGCAGGACGTCTCGGTCATCTCGTTCGACGATTCCGACCTCGCCGCCTGGCTGCGGCCGGCACTGACCAGCGTGGCCATCCCCTACTTCGAGATGGGCCGGCGGTCGGTCGAGTTGCTGCTGGCGCCGGAGCCGCCCGCCGTGCATCTGGTGCCGATGCCGGTGCACCTGCGCGAGTCGGTGGGCCCGCCGCGCTGAGCGGCGCCGGTCGATGTGGTCGTCAGGTGCTCCCGCGGTCCCGCCGCCCGACGCCGGTTGGCCGAGCGCGCGAGGCCACCATCGAGCACGGGACGGGTGTCCTGGAAGCAAGTCGGCGACGGAGGAGCCGGATTCTTCAGGGGACCCTGGTTGGCCGAGCGTGCGAGGCCACCATCGAGCACGGGGAGGGTGCCCCGGAAGCAATTCGGCGACGGAGGAGCCGGATTCTTCAGGGGACGCCTAACTAACCGGCCGTCCGGGCCACCGCGGCGCGGCCGTCCCGGTCGTCGGACCTCCCGGTCGGCCGCCGCAGGCCGGTCCGGGCCGCGGTCGTGGCCCGGCCGCTCCGCAACGCCCGGCGCCAGGCCTTGGCGTCGTAGACCGACGGCGTCGTGGTCGCGATGAAGTCGTGCAGGATCTGCGCGAACGTGTCCGGGGTGTCCTGGTGCGGGAAGTGACCGGCCTCGCGGATGACCTCGATCCGGGCCCCGGGGATCGCCTCCCGGGCCCGTTGGGCGTGGGCGACCGGCAGCACGGTGTCCCGGGAGCCCCAGACCACGCAGGTCGGCATCCCCTGAGCCAGGTAGGCCCGGTCGAGCATGCCCACCACCTGGCCCCGCCAGTCCAGCACGCCCCGCAGCACGTGCAGGAACGCGTCGCGCTCGGCGGGGTCGGACTTGCCCCGCAGCACGCCGAGGGCGCCGGGCACGTCGGCGGTGCCGGGCACGCCCAGCGCGTGGGCCCGGCCGCCGACCAGACGCAGGGCGGTGCGCACCGGCGGGGCCGCGGCGACGGCGAGGGCGGTGCCACCCCCGGGGAGGGTGAGCGCCCGCAGGAACGGGCTGACCTCGCGGCCGAGTCCGCCCGGGGCGACCATCACCAGACGTTCGGCGAACTGCGGGAACTGGTACGCGAACTGCATCGCCACGCCGCCGCCGAAGCTGTGTCCGACCACCGTGACCCGGTCGATGCCCAGGATCGCCAGCAGGTCGCGCATTCCGTTGGCGAAGCCGCCCAGGCTGTAGTCCGCCCGCGGCTTGCCGGAACGGCCGTGTCCCAGCAGGTCCGGCGCGATGACCGTGTAACGGGCGGTCAGCTGGTCGATGACCGGGTCCCATGTGTGGTGGTCGCACCCCACGCCGTGCAACAGCAGCAGCGCCGGGCCACGGCCGGCCAGCACGAACGCACGCTCGTGCCCGTGCACGGTCCGCAGTTGGACCTGGGTCGACCTGCGATGCGGCACGGCCGGCCTCCCGTCGGCACGAGATGGGGCCGGGACGGGACCCGGACCCGGGGACGGCGTCCCGACGCCCGCGCCGTTGTCAGGTCCGTCAGAAACCGTTCTCCGCAGAGACTAACCCCGGTCGCCCACCGGAGGCCAGACGGTCACCCGGGCGTGCGGACGGCCGGTCGGGCGGGTCAGGCCAGCCGCCAGACGCCGATCCCGGGGCCGGCGCCGGGCACCACCACCGCCCGCTCGGAGACGGTCAGGTCCACCCCGCCGTGGCAGGTCTGCACCGGTCCGGCGGCGAGCCGGCCGGGCAGCGTCGCGCCCGACCAGGGTGCCCGCGCGGCGACGACCAGCAGGCGCTCGTCGGCGGTCTCCCGCAGGAAGCCGATCGCGTCCTCGGTCTCGACGACCCAGCGCAGGCCACCGGTGCGCAGGGCCGGATGCGCCCGGCGCAGCGCGATCAACTCGCGGAACGCGGTCAGGGTCTCCCGGTCCCAGGACTCCGGCCGGTGCCAGGGCATCGGCGTCCGGGCGTGTTCGCCGTCGACGCCCTCCAGCCCCAGCTCCTCCCCCGCGAAGATCATCGGCGCCCCCGGGTAGGTCATCTGCAGCCCGATGCCGACCCGGACCAGCGCCGGATCGCCGGTGACCGTGCGGAAGCGCGGAGTGTCGTGCGAGGCCAGCAGGTTCCAGTGGCGCAGCGCGACCTTCCAGGGCGTGCTGGCCAGGAAGTCGCGCATCGTGGCCACCGTGCCCGGGCCGCCGCGGCGCGGGATGCGTTGCGGCATCCCGAGAAAGCCGAGACCGTTGTCGGTGGCGGTCAGGAAGCTCCAGACCGGCCGGGTGAAGCCGGCATAGTTCATCGCGCCCTGCCCGCCGTCGCCGATCTGGTCGGCCGAGTAGTCGTGGCAGTGCTCGGCCAGCAGGGCCGAGCCCGGCCGGACCGCGTCGAGGGTGGCCCGCAGTTCGCGGGCGACGTCGTGGCCGTGGTCGAACGGTCCGTACCGCCCGGTCATGTTGGCCACGTCGATCCGCCAGCCGTCCAGGTCGTACGGGGGGCGCAGCCACCGTGCGACCACCGAGTCCCCGGGGCCGAACAACCGGTCCCGCAGCTGCGCCGACTCCAGGTTGAACTTGGGCAGGCTCGGATGGTTCATCCAGGAGACGTACTCGTCCCGGCCGGGCGGCCGGGACGCGCCGGGTTCGCCGTCGAAGTAGTAGAAGCCGCGCTCGGGGCCGCCGGCGCGGGCCGCGGTGAACCAGGCGTGGTCGTCCCCGGAGTGGTTCGTGGTGAAGTCGCCGATGACGTGCAGGCCGCGGGCGTGCGCCGCCGCGGTCAGCCGGGCCAGCGCCTCGTCCCCGCCGAGCAGCGGGTCGACCCCGTCGAAGCTGGTGGCGTTGTAGCGGTGGTTCGACCGGGCCGGGTAGATCGGGGTCAGGTAGACCGCGGTGGCGCCGAGATCGGTGAGGTGGTCCAGGTGCTCGACGATGCCGTCCAGATCGCCGCCGTAGTACTGCAGCGGGGTGTCCGGCCCGACGTGCACGACCGGGTCGTCCCACCCCGCCGGCACCGCCCAGTCCGGGCGGTCCCGGTCCCGGGACTTGGCGAAGCGGTCCGGGAAGATCTGGTAGACCACCGAGTCCGGGCCCCAGTCGGGGCCGGGATCGTAGGTGGTCAGCCGGAAGTCGTGCCGGTCGGCGACCTCACGGGCGTGCTCGCCGGACCCGTTGAGCCAGGTGTACCCGGCCGGGCCGCGATCGAGCAGCACCCGGTAGTGGGTGACCGGGTTGTGCACCGTGACGTCGGCGGTGTACCAGTCCTCGCCCGCGTCCGGCCCGCCGCCGTCCGCCCGGCCGGCCGGCGCGCCGCGCGTGGCCGGCAGGTAGCGGGGTTCGGCATCCTCCACCACCCGCAACCAGACCGAGTCCACCCCGGCCGACCGGGGCACCCGCACCGAGATGGGCACCCGGTCGCCGGCGGTGGGGGTCTGCTCGCCGACGTACAGGGACGATCCGTCGTGGTGCGGGCCGGGCTCGCCGCCGGCCGTCGCACCCAGCTGAGGCGACAACGTTGCTCCGTGGTGGTGTGACCGACGCCGCCGGCTCAGGTCCAGATGGCCAGCGAGGTCTCGGGATCGAAGTAGTGGATGCGCTCGACATCCACGGCGACCTCGATGTCGTCACCCATCCGGACCCGGGAGCGCGGGGCGAACGAGGCCACCCAGGTCACGCCGAGCTCGGGGCCGACGTGGATCTCGCCGCCGCCGGCCTCCTTCTCGATGAGCTTGGTGTCGGCCGTCTCCACCCGCTCACCGGCGAAGGTGAAGTGCACGACGTTCTCCGAGCCGAGCGCCTCGGTCAACGTCACCTTGCCCTGGATCCGCCGCGACGCGTCGGCGTCCCGGGCCAGGTTGGCGTCCTCCATGTCCTCGCTGCGGACGCCGACGACCACCGGCTTGCCCACGTACGACTTGAGCGCCGGGCGCGAGGAGACCACCGACTCGGGGATGTGCAGCGACGTGGAGCCGACCGTGACCTCGAGACCGTCGGCGCCCTGGCTGATCCGGCCGGTCACCAGGTTCATCGGCGGCGATCCGACGAACTGCGCGACGAAGATGTTGACCGGGGTGTCGTAGCACTCGCTCGGGGTGCCGAGCTGCTGCAGGACGCCGGCCTTCATCACCGCCATCCGGTCGCCCATCGTCATGGCCTCGGTCTGGTCGTGCGTGACGTACATCGTGGTGGTGTTGAGAGAGCGCACCACGGCGGAGATCTCGGCTCGCATCTGGACCCGGAGCTTGGCGTCCAGGTTGGACAGCGGCTCGTCCATCAGGAAGACCTGCGGCTCGCGGACGATGGACCGGCCCATCGCCACCCGCTGCCGCTGGCCGCCCGAGAGCTGCTTGGGCTTGCGGTCCAGCAGCGGGGTGAGCTCCAGCATGTCGGCGGCCTTGGCGATGCGCTGGTCGATGAGGTCCTTGGGCATCCGGCGCAGCTTGAGCCCGTAGGCGATGTTGTCCCGGACGCTCATG
>NZ_JBMDXT010000308.1:0-11622 GCF_048594475.1 Nakamurella sp.
GTCGTCCGCGTACGTGATCTTCAGATTGCGCGGATCGCCGGGTAGCCAGGATCCGCGGCCCGGGTGGTACTGCTGGAAGCAGGACATCGTGTCGGTCCCGACGAAGCCGTCCGCGTCGGCCTGCCGGTAGGCCGACCACAGTTCCCGCGCGGCGAACACCTGCGGGGTCTGGGCCGCCACGACGGTGCGGGCCGGGAGCACCTGCAGATGCCCGGCGTCGTCGACCGGGCGGATGTCGTCCCGCTCCAGGGCCGGGATCACCGCGCCGGTACGGGCGGCCTCGGCGATCAGCGCGGCGGTCAGCGCCGGGGTGACGATCGGGCGGGCCGCGTCGTGCAGCAGGATCAGCGACACCGACCCGTCCTCGACGGCCGGGCGCAGTCGGGTGAGCGCCGCCATCTCCGATTCGTGACGGGTCGACCCGCCGACGACGATCTCCACCGGCCGGTCGACGTCCCGGGCCAGCATCCGCTCGGCGATCTCCCGGTCCGGCTCCCGGATCACCAGCAGCAGCCGCCCGACCGCCGGCACCCGGGCGAACGTGCGCAGGCTCCAGGCCACCACGGGCCGGCCGGCCAGCGGCAGGAACACCTTGTTGAGGTCGGCGCCCAGCCGGGTGCCGCTGCCGGCGGCCAGCACGACCGCCGCGGTGTCCGCGACGGGCGGGGGGTCGGTCTGGTTCACGGCGGTCCCTGGGGGTCGGGGTGTCGGTGCCGGCCGGGGGCGGCCGGCGGAGCCTGGTCAGGATAGGGCCCGGGCCCGCCTCACTCGCGGCGCAGCGAGTCGGCGACGACCTCCCCGATCAGCACGGCGGTGTTGGCCGGACCGCGCCGCGGTACGGCGGGCAGGATCGAGGTGTCCGCGACCCGCAGCCCGTCGACCCCGTGCACCCGGCCGACCTGGTCCACCACGGCGTCCGGATCGTCGGCCGGGCCCATCGGCGCGGTGCCGCAGGTGTGCAGCGACGTGCCCAGGCGGTCCCGGATCCAGCGGTCCAGCGCGCCGTCGTCGTCGGCGGTGCGCGGGTCGAGGTCGGGCGGTGCGGCGGTCCGGCCGGCGAACGCAGGGCCGGTCACCAGGGCCAGCGTCGTACGGGCGCCGTGGCGCAATGCGGCCCGGCCGGCCTCGGTCGACAGGTAGCCGTACTCGACCGTCATCGGCACGTCGGGGTCGGCCGAGGTCAGCCGCAGCCGGCCGGTGGGGTCGGGGTTCATGGCCGAGATCAGCACCGGCAGAGCGGGTGTCGGGGAGGCCGCGCGGCCGGTCAGGGTGGCCATCGGCACGTTCGACGGCAGGATCTGCACGTCGCCGCAGGCCGGGCCGCCGGGTGACCGGACGTTGAGGCAGGCGCTGATCCAGCTCGCGTCGCCGCGCCCGGCGTCGTCGCGCGGCGTCCACTCCAGGACGATCTGCGGGTGGTCGCTGAACCGCCGGCCGACCGGCCGGTCGAGCAGCACCGGGATGCCGCAGCGGCCCAGGTCGCCGGCCGGCCCGATGCCGGACCGGGCCAACAGGTGCGGGGTCTCCAGGGCGCCCGCGGCCAGCACGACGACGCCGGCCCCGATCGACGAGCGCTGCCCGTCGACCACGACGTCCACCCCGACCGCCCGGTCGCCCCGGAACCGGATCCGGTCGACCACCGCCCGGCCCCGGACGGTCAGCGCCGGCCGGTGCATCGACGGCAGGAGGTAGGCCAGTGCGGTGTTCCACCGGACGCCGTCGGCGACGTTGCGCGGGACCGGACCGAAACCCGGTTCGGCCTGGGCGTTCTTGTCCGGCTCGGCGGCGAACCCGAGGTCCGCGGCGGCCTGCGCGAACAGTGGTGCGGTCGGCCCGGTCGACGGCGGGCGCTGCACCGGGATCGGCCCGTTCTCGCCGTGCAGGTCGGAGGCGCCGAGGTCGAGGTCGTGTTCCATCGCCCGCAGGAACGGCAGCACCCGCTCGTACGCCCAGACCGGGTTGCCCGCGGCCGCCCAGTCGGCGAAATCCTCGGTCCGCGCGCGGATGAAGTAGCCGCCGTTGGTGGCCGAGCAGCCACCGAGCACCCGGCCCCGGAAGATGGTGGTGGCCTGGCGGTCGGTCAGCTGCACGGGATAGGGCCAGTGCTGCCCCGCGGACGGCGCGGCGCCGGGCACGACTCCCGCGTCGAGCAACTCGGGCGGGTAGTCGGCCGCGAAGCGGGGCGCCTCGCCGGCCTCCAGCACCAGCACCGACCGCCCCGGATCCTCGGTGAGCCGGGCGGCCACCACCGAACCGCCGGCCCCCGCGCCGACGACGACGACGTCGTAGAAGTCCACCCCGGCGGTCAGTCCTCGATCTGGTCCCGGGCCCGCTTGACGATCTTCGGGTCGGCCGGGTAGACGACCGAGGTGTCCTTGTCCTCGTAGTCGAACTGGTTGAGGAAGAAGCGCATCGCGTTGATCCGGGCGCGCTTCTTGTCATTGCTCTTGATCGAGGTCCACGGCGCCTCGTCGGTGTCGGTGGCCAGCACCATCGCTTCCTTGGCGGCCGTGTAGGCCTCCCACCGGTCGAGCGATTCGATGTCCATGGGGGAGAGCTTCCAGCGGCGGACCGGGTCGATCTGGCGGATGGCGAACCGCGTGCGCTGCTCGGCCTGGGTCACCGAGAACCACAGCTTGGTGAGCGAGAACCCGCTCTCGATCAGCATTTCCTCGAACTTGGGCGCCTGGCGGAGGAAGATCTGGTAGTTCTCGTCGGAGGTGAAGCCCATGACGCGCTCGACGCCGGCCCGGTTGTACCAGGACCGGTCGAACAGCACGATCTCACCGGCCGTGGGCAGGTGCGTGATGTAGCGGTGGAAGTACCACTGACCGAGTTCGGTCTCCGTCGGCTTGGTCAGCGCGACGACCCGGGCGGCCCGCGGGTTGAGGTGCTCCATGAAGCGCTTGATGGTGCCGCCCTTGCCGGCGGCGTCCCGGCCTTCGAACAGGATCACGTGCTTGCCGCCGACGTCCTGGGTCCAGTACTGGAACTTCAGCAGCTCGATCTGCAGCTTGTACTTCTCCTCCTCGTACACCTCGCGCGCGAGCCGCTCGGAGTACGGGTACTCCTCCCGCCAGGTGACGATCGGGTTCCCACCCGGGTCGATGAGATCGGGGTCCGAGCCGTGCTCGTCGTGCTTGACGGAATACCCGTCGTTGAGCAGGTGGTCGAGGTACTCGCGGAAATTCTCCCGGATCAGCACCCGTCCAGTATCGACCCTGGCGACACCGATGACCGAACGTGGGGTCCGGTGCGGGTCGTTGGCCGCATCCGGGTCATCGCCCGTTCGCGCACCGTTCATCCGGCGGGTTCGCGGCCCGGTCGGGTGACGGCGGAGTCGCGCGAGGCCGCTCGGGGTCGCCGTCCGGCGGGCCCGGGTTAGCCTGGCCGCGGGCCGGCCGAGTGGCCGACCCGGGAAGGGGTTCGATGCTCAGGCGCACCAGGCTCGTACGCACCCGGCCGGCGCGCGCCCGGCTCGCCGGCGCCCGGCTGACGCCCGGCCGCGCGGGCGGCCTGGCGGCGTTCGCCGGCTCCGTTCTGTTGCTGGCCGGGTGTGCCACCGCCGGCACCGGCGACGCGGTGGGTGCGACCGGGTCGGCGTCGGCAGGATCCTCGACCGGATCGTCGGCGGTGTCGTCAGCCCGGTCGTCCGCGTCGTCGTCGTCGGCACCGTCGTCGGCCGCGTCGTCGTCGGCCGCGTCGTCGTCGGTCGGGTCGGTGTCGTCGTCGACCCCCGCGAGCGGGTCCCTCTCGACGTCCGAGTCCGGGTCGTCGCCCGCGCCGGACGGGGGAAGCAACGCGGTGCCGGACTGGCCGACCCTGCAGGCCGCGGTCGCCGCGGCCGACGCCCAGCTCGCCACCGCGAAGAGCGAGGGTTGGTGGTCCGGCCCGGTGTGCAGCCCGGACATCGAGCAGCACCGGGAGAACGCCGGCCAGGACCCGCTCTCGGACGAGCAGCTGCGCGCCGAGTGCGCGGCCAACCTGGCGGAGTTCGACGCGTCACGGCAGGATTTCGTGGCGCTGCAGGCCCTGGAGGCCGGCGCCCGCTCGGCCGAGACGGCTCGGGTCGGCGCCCTGCTCGGACTCCCGACGGGGCAGGAGCCCACGGTGGGCCAGATCGTTGTTGTCCACGGCTGCGAGCAGGGGTGGATCACCGATCCGGCGGACTGCTCCGGGATACCGGCCGGCTGAACGTCTCGTCGACCCAATGGATCTCGATCCGGGGTCGGGGTGGTCGGGCCGGTGCTCGGTGCCGTGGTCCCGGTTGTTCTCGGGGTGGCGGCCAGGGTGGGGATGTCGGTGGGCGGGGTGGCCGACTGTGGTGGGTGTGGCCGGTCGGGGTGGTGGTGGTGATGCCGGCTCCGGTGTCGGTGGTGTGGTCGGTGAGGTGGGTGGTCCAGCCCTCGAGGTCCTTGACCAGGTTGCAGGCGGTGCAGCGGCCGTTGCCGTTGGGCAGGGTGGTGGGTCCGCCCTTGCTGAATGCGACGGCGTGGTCGGCTTGGCGGATCGGCGCGCCACACCAGGGGGTTCGGCAGATCTGATCGCGCGCGGCGAGGAAGATGCGGGCGGCGGGTGGGAAGTCGCGGCGGCGGGCGTCGGTGGTGAGTAGGTCCCCGGTGTTGGGGTCGGTGAACAGCCGCCGGATCCAGATCTGGGTGTGCTGGTCGGTGGTGATCAGGTCGCGGGCGATGGGGGCGGGGACGGGTCCGTAGCCCAGGAGGTGGGCGGGTTCGGGGTCGTCGTCGGCCAGGGCGCGGTCGGTCATGATCAGGTGCAGTTCGATGGCGGGCCGTTCGGGGTCGCCGTCGCCCGGGGTGAGGGTGCGGCGGATGAGTTCGTCGGCCATGACCTGGTCTTTGCTGCGGTGGTCGTCGGCGGTGCTGTTGGCGGTCATCGCGGCGCGGTGCAGGGCCCCGTAGACGCTGACGCCTTCTGTCAGGGGGAGCAGCGCGGTCAGGTAGGTCATGCAGTCGGGGGCGGGTCGGATCGTGACGCGCCGATCGGTGACGGCCTTGCGGGCGCGGTCGGCGGCACCGTCCGGGTCGAGTCGGTGGGCCCAGCCGCGGGCCTGCTGCGCGGTGTGCCGGTCGCTCCACCCGGGCAGGTGGGGGGCGATGGCGGCGTCGATCTGGGCGCGGTCGTCGGGGCTGAGGTGGGCGGTTTCCCGGGCAATGAGGGTGGCCCGCCATTCGCTGCCCTCGCCGCGTTCCATCACCTGCAGGATCTGCGGCAGTTCGTGGACCAGGGTGTGGGCCAGGCCGACGTGCCGGTTGCCTTTGTGCGGGCTGTCCCGGCGGGCGAGGGCGATCTGGGCGCAGACGGAGCGGCGGGCGTCGGCGGTGCTCATGCCGTTCTCGATGAGCCGGGCGCGGTGGCGGGTGGCGAAGGCGTCGGTGAGGCGGGCCTGCCGGGCGCTGATCGCTGTTGTGAGCTGTTCCAGCGCGGTGATCTCGTCGATGAGGTCGGCGTCGGTGCCGGTGGTGTGGAGCGCGGCCAGCATCGTCCGGAACGCGACGGCGTCCGAGGTGCTCGACATGCGTTCGATTCTACCGCCTGAACCGCTCGTGCGCAATGAGTATCCGTGCACCTGGAGGCAACGAAATCGAACATCAGACCAAGGTCCGGAACTCACCCGCGAACCGCTGGGCAGCGCCACTAAGGGTGGGCCGGCCGTTCTCCCCGGCCGGCCCGGACTCCGCCGCCCAGGGAGAGCTCCTGGCCCGGCTGGGCCGGTCGAGCGCACCCGTCGGCCACGGACCGGGGTTGTGGTCGAACCTGGGGACACCTGCGCGGATCAAATCGCGCCGAATGTGACGCGGGGGGCGCGGGTGAACGATTTCGTCCGCGCCGGCGTTGTTGATCCGCGCGGGTAAGGCTGCGCCGGCTGCGGCGGCATCACTCGGCGGCGGGGAGCGAGACGGCGGCGATCAGCAGGTCGCCGTCCAATGCCCACCGCCCGTCGCAGCGGGCGAACGGGCCGGTCGCGGCCGGGGGCAGGAGCAGCCGCACCCGGAATGACCCGTCGGGGGACAGGCGCACGTCCGCGTCCTCGAACCCGAGCCACTGCTGCTGCACCGGGTACCACGCCTTGTAGAGCGCCTCCTTGGTGCAGAACAGCAGCCGGCCCCAGTGCACCCGCCGATCGGCGGCGACAAGCGTGTCGAGATGGGCGATCTCGGCTGCCGACGCGGTGAGCGCGAGCACCTCGTCGGGCAGCGGTTCGTGTGGTTCGGCGTCGATGCCCAGGGTGCGCAGCTGCGAACGCGGGGCGACCGCGGCCGCCGCGAAGCCGGGGCAGTGCGTGATGCTGCCGACCACCCCGGCGGGCCAGAGCGGCTCACCCGCCCGCCCTGGGGGGATGGCACCGGCCGGCGCGCCGAGCCGGCGCAGAGCCTGCCGGGCGCAGGCGCGGGCCACCGTGAACTCGCGGCGCCGGGCCGGCACCGCAGTGGCCACCGCCGCTTGCTCGCCGGGGTAGAGGCCGACATCGCCGCCGGGCGGCTCGTCCCCCCGGCACTGGGCCACCGCGACCGCCGGTGGGAGCAACGTCGCGAGGGCCGACATCGGCCCAGCGTAGGCACCGCCCGTGCTGAACCGGACCGGCCGGCCGGATCGGCACTCAGCCGGGAGCGGCGAGCGAGCGTTTGATGTCGGTCTTGAGGATCTTGCCGACCTTGGAGCGGGGCAGGTCGGGCCAGACGTGCACCTCCTTGGGCGCCTTGACGCTGCCGATCCGGCCCTTGACGGACGCGATGACCTCGGCCGGGTCGAGCGCGGCGCCGGGTGCGGCCTGCAGGACGGCCACGACCCGCTCACCCCATTTCTCGTCCGGCAGCCCGACGACGGCGCAGTCCTGCACACCGGGGTGCTGCATGATCGCCTGCTCCACCTCGGTGGAATACACGTTGAAGCCGCCGGTGATGACCATGTCCTTGGCCCGGTCGACGATGAACAGGAACCCGTCGTCGTCCAGGTAGCCGATGTCGCCGGTGTGGTGCCAGCCGTACCGGGACGCCTCGGCCGTCGCGGCCGGGTTGCGGTAGTACCCGGGGGTGACCAGCGAGCCGCGGACCACGATCTCGCCGCGCTCCCGGCGGGGCAGCAGGGTGCCGTCCGCGTCCATGATCCCCACGAGGACCAGGGGAGACGGCCGGCCGGCCGACGTCAGCCGTCCGGTCGCGACGGAGCCGTCGGCGTGGAAATGGTCGGCCGGCGCCATCGTCGAGATCATCATCGGCGCCTCGGTCTGGCCGAACAGCTGCGCCATCACCGGGCCGATCCGGGTCAGTGCCTCCGCCAGCCGGGTCGCCGACATGGGTGCTGCGCCGTACCAGAAGCACTGCAGGGACGTCAGGTTCGTCGCATCCAGCGACGGATCCGCCAGCACCATGTAGATCAGTGTCGGCGGCAGGAACGTGTGGGTGACCCGGTGCCGCTCGATCAGCGCGACGAATGTGCCGACGTCGGGCCGGCGCATGATCACGATCTCGCCGCCCAGGCACATGATCGGGAAGCAGAGCACGCCGGCGGCGTGGGTCAGCGGCGCCAGGGCGAGGTAGACCGGCCGTTCCGGGAAGGGGTAGCTCATCAGGGTGATGGCGGTCATCGCCTCCAGGTTGGTGCCGGTCAGCATCACGCCCTTGGGGCGGCCCGTCGTGCCGCCCGTGCCGACGATCATGGCCCCGTCGTCGACCGCCGGACGATCGACGACCCCGGCCGCGGCCCCGCCGGCCAGGAAGTCCGGCCAGCCGAGGGTGCCCGCGGGCAGCGGGCCGTCCGGGTCCAGGCACACCCAGGTCCGGATGCCGGGCAGGTCGGGCCGAATCCGGTCGACCAGCGATGCGAACGAGGACTGGTAGACCAGCACGGTGCAGTCGAAGAGGTCGAGAAGTTCGCGATTCTCGGCTGCCTCGTTGCGCGGGTTGATCGGGCACCAGACGGCACCCGCCCGGCTGATCCCGAACACGCAGCTGAAGGCGACCGGATCGTTGGCCGACAGGATCGCGATCGTGTCTCCGGGCGCCACCCCGATGGCGACCAGGGCCGCGGCCACCCGGTGCGACAGGTCCTGCACGTCGCGGTAGCTCCGGCTCATCCCGTCCGTGGTCAGGCAGGGCCGGTCCGGATCCAGCGAGGCACCCTTGTCCAGATAGTCGACGAGCCGCACGGTCTCACTCCTCGCCTCCGGGTCGACCCTCCTGCCGGAGGACGGTCACATGCCCATGCCGCCGTCGACCGGCAGGCCCGCGCCGGTGATGAAGCGCGCCGCGTCGGAGGCGAGAAAGACCACGGCGTCGGCCATGTCGCCGATCTCGCCGAGCCGGCCGGCCGGCGTCAGCTCGACGACGGCGCCGACGGCGGCCTCGGCCGACGGGAACAGGCCCAGGGTGGCCATGTCGTTGGCCAGCCCGATACCCATCGCGGTCGGGACCAGGCCGGGGTAGACGCAGTTGACCCGCACGCCGTACCCGAGCTTGCCCGACTCCATCGCGGCGACCCGGGTCAGCCGGTCGACGGCCGACTTGGTCGCCGAATACACCGAGATGCCGGGGAAGGCGATCGTCGCCGCCACGGACGAGACGTTCACGATGCTGCCACCACGGCCGGCCGCGCCGCCCGGTCGCATCGCCCGCAGGCCGTGCTTGAGGCCCAGGGCGGTGCCCAGCACGTTCACGTCGAGCATCTTCTGGATATCGGCGATCTCCAGATCGGTGACCAGTCCGGAGATCTCGACCCCGGCATTGTTGACCAGGATGTCCAGGCCGCCGAAATCGGCGACGACCGAGTCGATGGCGGCGGCCCAGTTGCCGTCGTCGGTGACGTCAAGCCGGACGAAACCGTGCCCCTCGCCGAGCGACTTGGCCGTCCGCTCGCCGTCGGCGTTGATGTCCGCGATGACCACGGTCGCCCCGGCCGCGGCCAGGGCGCCGGCCATGCCCTCACCGAGACCCTGGGCCCCGCCCGTCACGATGGCAGTGCGTCCGGTGAGGTCGATCGAGGTCATCTGCAGGCTCCTTTGCCTTCATGTCCCGGCCGCCGCGCCGGCGGTGCAGCCAGGTTCCGGCAGCGTCTTGACAGTTGTCAAGGCTTCTCTGGACACTTGTCAAGACGACGCGACCGGCGCGTCACGGGCGACCCGGGAGGCGACGGTGGGCACGATGGCCGCGCCGACCAGCCGCGTCGACCGTCCCGGGACCGACCGGTTCGACGCCCGCCGCGCGGAGCTGGCCGACGCCGCGCTGGCCACCCTCGGCGAGCTCGGCTACGCCCGCACCAGCCTGCGCGAGATCGCCCAGAAGACCGCCTTCTCGCACGGCCTGCTGCACTACTACTTCCACGACAAGACCGAGCTCCTCACGTTCTGCGTCCGCCGCTACAAGGCCACCTGTGTCACCCGCTACGACGAGGTGATCGCCCGCGCCGGCACCGCGGCGGACCTGGCGGCCGACTTCGCCGACGCGCTGGCGACGACCCTGGAGCAGGACCTCGCGATGCACCGCCTCTGGTACGACCTGCGGTCGCAATCGACCTTCGAGGCGTCGCTGCGCCCGACGGTCATCGAACTGGACGCCCAGCTCGAAGCGATGATCTGGCGGGTGGTCGAGCGGTACGCCGCCCTGTCCGGGTCGCGTCCGCGGGTCGAGAGGTTCGTCGCCTACGCCACCCTCGACGGGCTGTTCGAGAACTGCCTGGTCCGGCAGGCCGGCGGCGACGTCCGCGCGGCGGGGCAGTTGCGGACCGGGGCCCGCTGGCTGCTCGGCACGTTGGTGGCGCCGGACTGATCGGGCGTCGAGGGCAACCGGGGGTGCCCGGACGGATCCGGACACCCCCGGGGATCGCTACACCGTGCTGGCCTGGAAGCGGTGCCGTTCCGCGTCGTAGCGGACCACGCGCACGCGCACGGTCTGTCCGAGCGCGGCGGTGATCCCTCGGACCAGTCCGGGCACGCCCGACGACGATGCGACGAGCACGCCGAAGGGCAGCGCGTGGGTGACGGTGACGTCGATCAGGTCGCCGTCCCGCATGGAGGGTGCGGTCATCCGCCTCACCTCCTTCCTGAGGTACCGGGGTGGGCCGGACCGGCCGGCGTCGCGGCCGCCGGTCACTCCCTGGTCTCGAGGCGGTTGCGCGGGCCGGGGCGAACCGACGTCACGATGCCCAGTGTCGCACCGGCCGATCCGCCGGTCGAGCCGGTGACAGGGCCCGGTTCCGCGCACAGGATTCGCACAGTGGGGGAACAGCCTGCGGATGGGTCGGCCGACCAGAGTGGGCCGTACGAGCCGGTCAGCACTGCCGGCCCGGCTCGATCGATCACCTACCCCGAGGAGTGTCCATGCCTGCCCAGAGCCGCCCGACCTATGAGGGCCGCGTGCTCGCCCGTCCGGACGAGGAACTGGTGGACCAGGGACTGTCGTTCGACGTCGGCACCCTGCTGACCCGCCGCCGGATGCTCAAGGCGTTCGGCCTGGGCGCGGCGACCATCGGCCTGGCCGCCTGCGGTGTCACCTCCACGTCCGCCGGCGGCACGTCGTCGACCGCCGGGTCCGCGGGGTCCTCGTCCGCGGCGTCCTCGGCATCGTCGTCGGCGGCGTCCGCCGCCGGGTCGGCGGCCGCCGGCACCTTGACCGAGATTCCGGACGAGACCAACGGTCCGTACCCCGGCGACGGCACCAACGGGCCCGACGTCCTCGAGCAGAGCGGCATCGTCCGCAGCGACATCCGTTCCAGCTTCGGCACGTCCACCACCACCGCCGAGGGCGTGCCGATGACGCTGCGGCTCAACGTCTATGACATCCAGGGCGGCCAGCAGGTGCCCTACGCGGGTGCGGCCGTCTACGTGTGGCACTGCGACCGGGACGGCAACTACTCGATGTACTCCAGCGGGATCGAGAACGAGAACTATCTGCGCGGCGTGCAGATCGCCGACGCCAACGGCGTCGTCGAGTTCACCAGCATCTTCCCGGCCTGCTATCAGGGCCGCTGGCCGCACGTGCACTTCGAGGTCTACCCGGACGAGGCCAGCATCAGCGATCACGATCTGAGCGTCTCGACCTCGCAGCTGGCGTTCCCCGCGGACGTCTGCACCACGGTCTACGCGACGGCCGGCTACGAGTCCTCGATCACCACCTTCGGCCAGTTCACCAGCATCGCCGAGGACAACGTCTTCGGCGACACCGACGGGGTCGGCCAGATCGCGACGGTGACCGGTGATGTGACCTCCGGGTTCCTCGTCGAACTGACCGTCGGCATCGACCCGACGACCGAGCAGAGCGCGGGCATGGCCGGCGGCGGTCCGGGTGGCGGCGCCGGTGGGGGTGGCACCCCGCCGTCCGGCGGCATGGGTGCGCCGCCCAGCGGGAACACCCGACCGACGACCGGCTGAGCCGGCCCGGCACGTCTTCCACTGCAACGTATTGCGCCGCCGGCCTGGTCCGGCACATCACACCAACCCGATCAAGAAATCCTTTGGAGGTCGACCATGGGCGGATTGTCCTGGTGGCACTGGCTGGTCATCGGCGGTGCCTTCATCCTGCTGTTCGGCGCCAAGAAGCTCCCGGACGCCGCGCGCGGCGTCGGTCGCTCGCTGCGGATCCTCAAGTCCGAGGTGGCCGCGATGGA
>NZ_JBMDXT010000309.1:0-6089 GCF_048594475.1 Nakamurella sp.
GCGTTGGCCACCCGGCGGATCGCGTGCACCGCCTCGCCCCGGATGTAGATGGCGCAGAACGGCGCGCGGATGGCGTAGCAGGTGATGATGCAGCCCTCGACCAGCGAGTGCGGGTCGGCCATCATCAGCGGGATGTCCTTGCAGGTCCCCGGTTCGCCCTCGTCGGCGTTGATCACCAGGTAGTGCGGCTTGGTGCCGCCCTTGGGCAGGAACGACCACTTGAGCCCGGTCGGGAAGCCGGCGCCACCCCGGCCGCGCAGGCCGGAGTTCTTCACCAGCTCGATCAGCCGGTCCGGCTCGACGGTCAGTGCGGTGCGGACCGCCTGGTAGCCGTCGAGCTGACGGTAGGTGCCGATGTCCCACGACCGCGGGGACGCCCACCGGCGGGTGAGCACCGGCGTCAGCGGCGCGGTTTCCTCTGGTGTCTGGTTCACCGGGACCTCACTTCTTCTCCGGCAGCGGCGGGAACACGACGGTCTCGGGCATCACGGGCGCCCGCTGCCCGGTCTGCTCGGCCAGCACCGCACCGCGCAGGGTGGGCGCGGACGCGGTCGGCGCCTCCACCCGATCCGCCAGATCCGGGAAGATACCGGCGATCTCGAGCTCGGTGGACCGGAAGTCGGTCAGCGGGGCGCCCCGGGTGGGATGCGGCTTGCGCCCCTGCTGCAGCTCGTTCACCAGATCCAGCGCGCTGTCCGGGGTCTGGTTGTCGTAGTACTCGTAGTTGACGGTCAGCACCGGCGCGAAGTCGCAGGCGGCCAGGCATTCGGCGTGCTCCAGGGTGATCGACCCGGGCGTGCCGGGCTCGCCGGCGGTCTGCTCGTGGCCGATGCCGCCCAGCCGGCGGGACAGGGTGGCGTAGATGGCGTCCCCGCCCAGGGCCGCGCACAGCGCGTTCGTGCAAACCGACACCAGGTGCTCACCGCACGGGGTGCGCTTGTACATGGTGTAGAACGTGGCGACCGCCGAGACCTCGGCCTCGGTCAGCGCCAGCTGCGCCGCGCAGAACTCGATGCCCTGCTGGGACACGCAGCCTTCCACCGACTGCACCAGGTGCAGCAGCGGCAGCAGCGCCGACCGGGACACCGGGTAGCGGGCGATCAGTTCGGCCGCCCGCTGGTGGGTCAGCTCGTCGAAGACGACTCCGGTGTCCAGGAACACCGGCACGCCGATCCTGCGGTTGGTCTCGCTCATCGAAGCACGTCCTCCGCGCGGATGAAGTCGTCGACGTCCGTCACACCAGTCCCATTTCGCGTCAGTTGATCCGCGCCGGCGTTGTTGATCCGCGCGGGCCGGGTGGGGGCGGGTCGGGGGGTCACCGGTCGACCCCGCCCATGACGGGATCGATGGAGGCGACGGCCGCGACGACGTCGGCGATCATCGACCCCTCGGACATCGCCGGCATCGCCTGCAGGTTGACGAACCCGGGGTCGCGCAGGTGGACCCGCCACGGCCGGGTGCCGCCGCTGGACACCACGTGGCAGCCCAACTCGCCGCGCGGGTTCTCGATGCCGACGTAGGCCTGCCCGGCCGGCACGTGAAAGCCCTCGGTGACCAGCTTGAAGTGGTGGATCAGCGACTCCATCGACTGGCCCATGATCTTGCGGATGTACTCCAGGGAGTTGCCCATGCCGTCCGAGCCGATCGACAGCTGTGCCGGCCAGCCGATCTTCGGGTCGCCGACCATGACCGGGCCGGGCTCGCGCAGCCGCTCGTTGCACTGCTTCATGATCTTGAGCGACTGGTGGATCTCCGCCAGCCGCAGCAGGAATCGGGCGTAGCAGTCGGCCTCGGTCAGCACCGGGACCTCGAAGTCGTAGGTCTCGTACCCCGAGTAGGGCATCGTCTTGCGCAGGTCCCAGGCCAGGCCGGCCGACCGCAGGATCGGGCCGGTGATGCCCAGCTGCATGCAGCCCTCGAGCGGCAGGATGCCGACGCCGACCGTCCGCGCCTTCCAGATCGGCTGGCCGGTGAGCAGCTTGTCGTACTCCGGCAGCCGCTGGTCCATGATCTTGATGAACGCGTCGATCCGCTCCCGGGCGTTCTCCGGCAGGTCCTGCGCGACGCCGCCGGGCCGGATGAACGCCATGTTCATCCGCAGGCCGGTGAGGAACTCCATCAGGTGCAGGCCCTCTTCGCGCTCCCGGAAGCCGGCCGTCATGCCGGTCAGCGCGCCCAGCTCCATGCCGCCGGTGGCCAGCGCCACCAGGTGCGAGGTGATGCGGGTCAGCTCCATCAGTAGCACCCGGATCACCTGGGCCCGCGGCGGCACCTCGATGCCCAGCAGCTTCTCCACCGACATGCAGTAGACGGCCTCGTTGAACGCCGGGGACAGGTAGTCGGCGCGGGTGACGAAGGTGACGCCCTGGGTCCAGGTCCGGTACTCGCAGGACTTCTCGATGCCGGTGTGCAGGTAGCCGATGACCGACCGGGCCTGCACCACGGTCTCGCCCTCGAGTTCGAGGATGAGCCGCAGCACGCCGTGGGTCGACGGGTGCTGCGGACCCATGTTGATGATGATGCGTTCGTCGTGCTCGAAGTCGGTCTCGGTGACCAGGTCGTCCCAGTCGCCGCCGGTGACCGTGAACATCCGGCCCTCGGTGGTGTCGGTGCCCCGGGCCTGCCGGATCCGGGTCGCGCTGTCCTGGTCGTCGGCCTCGAGGAAATCCTCGGCGAACCGGGTACCGGCGTCCTGCTGGTCGGTCATGAGTACGACCTCCGCTGATCCGGGGCGGCGATCTCGGCTCCCTTGTATTCGACCGGGATGCCGCCGAGCGGGTAGTCCTTGCGTTGCGGGTGGCCCAGCCAGTCGTCCGGCATCAGGATCCGGGTCAGGCCGGGGTGGCCGGAGAACTGGATGCCGAACATGTCCCAGATCTCGCGCTCGTGCCAGTCCGCGGTCGGGTAGACCGCGACGGCCGACGGGACGTGGGCGTCGTCGACGTCCACCGCGACCTCCAGCCGGATGCGCCGGCGGTAGGTCATCGAGGTGAGCTCGTAGACCACGTGCAGCCGCTTGGCCACGTCCTCGCCGTAGTCCACCCCGGAGATCGACGAGGCCAGCTCGAACCGCAACGACGGATCGTCCCGGACCGCCCACAGCATCACGGTGAGGAAGTCGCGGTGGATGTAAAAGGTGATCTCGCCGTTGGCCACCGTCGTCTGCAGCAGGGCCAGCGGCGGGATCGACCGCTCCTGCATGGCCGCCAGCAGCGCGTCGGCGACCTCATCGAAGTAGGAGCCATAAGGCCGTTCCGCCGGAGCGGGGCTGTACGGCTCGCTGACCAGCAGGCCGAAGCCGGAGGTGTCCCCGGAGCCGTGCGCGCCGAACATGCCGTGCCGCTCGGCCCCGGTGGCCGGCACCGGCGCGCTCGGGTGGTGCAGCGCCTGGGCGGCGGGGAGGGTCGACTCGCCGCCCTGCGCCGAGGCATCGGACGTGGTGCCCGACAGCTTCTCGGCCGGGGTGTCGACAGAGGTGCGATCCGGCTGGGCGGCCGGTCCGGTGCCCGCGGGAGTCGTCATTTCCGCCCCGCCTCCAGTGCCTGGACGTTGACCTCGGGGGTGCCGACCGGGGCCGGCAGCTTGCCGTAGCGGACCGACGAGGCGACCAGATCGGTGCGCCGACCTTCGGTCTCGGCCGCCCGGGCGGCGTTCAGCGGCTCGTCCATGATCTTGGCGTGCAGCTTGAGGATCGCGTCGATCAGCATCTCCGGCCGGGGCGGGCAGCCCGGCAGGTACATGTCGACCGGCACGACGTGGTCGACGCCCTGGACGATCGCGTAGTTGTTGAACATGCCGCCGGACGAGGCGCACACGCCCATCGACAGCACCCACTTCGGCTCGGCCATCTGGTCGTAGATCTGGCGCAGCACCGGAGCCATCTTCTGGCTCACCCGGCCGGCCACGATCATCAGGTCGGCCTGCCGGGGGGAGGCCCGGAACACCTCCATGCCGAACCGGCCCAGGTCGTACCGGGGGGCGCCGGTCGTCATCATTTCGATCGCGCAGCAGGCCAGCCCGAACGTCGCCGGGAACAACGACGCCTTGCGGGTCCAGTTGACCAGCTTCTCCACACTGGTCAGCAGAACCCCGTTGGGCAGCTTCTCTTCCAGGCCCATGTGTCCTGCTCCCTTCTCGAACGCGGCGGTGTTCGGATATCCGGGCGGTGGTGCGCGACCCGGGCGCGGCGGCCCGGGACGGCGGCGGCTCAGTCCCAGTCGAGGCCGCCGCGACGCCACGCATAGGTGTAGACGACGGCGACGGTGACGATGAACAGGATGATCTCGACCAGCCCGAGCACGCCGAGAGCGACGGCCGACTGGGCCCACGGGTAGAGGAAGACGATCTCGATGTCGAACACGATGAACAACATCGCGGTCAGATAGAACTTGATCGGGAACCGGCCGGCGGTGCCGGCCGGCAGCGGAGTCGGCTGGATCCCGCACTCGTACTGGTCGATCTTGGCCCGGTTGAACCGGCGCGGACCCAGCGCGTCGCTGACCACCGTCACCATCGTCACGGCGAAGCCGGCGACGACGACCAGCAGGATGACCACCGGCAGGTACGTGCTCGTCATCGATCGGTCCCTCCATCTGCGTCGACGGGGTGGCCGGCGGCGGGCCGGCCCGGGGCGGGCCGGACCCGGTCGGACCGGGTCGGTGCGGACCGGATCCGGTCACACACTGGGCGCCGCCTTGACCAGCGCCCGGGTCACCCGGTCCGCCCAGTCCCCGCCACGGCTGTCGTACAGCCCGGCGAGCACCTTGAGCACCAGGTACATCAGATCCTTGCGCGGCAGCCCGAGGCGGGTGGCCGTCTTCATCACCGCCGGCTTGCCGATCAGGCCGGAGAAGATGCCGCCGAGACGGTAGTACGAGCCCAGATGGTCCTTCATCGCGGTGGCGTACCCGTGCAGCGCCGCCTCCCGGCTGGGCCCGTCGGGCCGGCCGAGCGCCTGCAGCACCGAGTCCGCAGCCAGCGCGGCGGACTCCATCGCGTAGGCGATGCCCTCGCCGTTGAACGGGTTGCAGGAGCCGCCCGCGTCGCCCACCAGCAGCAGCCCGTTGGCGTAGTGCGGGGTGCGGTTGAAGCCCATCGGCAGACCGGCGCCCCCGATCGGGCCGATCGCGTTCTCCTCGCGCAGCCCCCACTCCTCCGGCGTGCCCTCCAGCCACCGGCGCAGCAGCGCCCGATAGTCGGTGCGGCCGAACGCCTTCGAGGAGTTGAGCATGCCCAGGCCGACGTTCACCGTGCCGTCGCCGAGACCGAAGATCCAGCCGTAGCCGGGCAGCAGCGTTGGCCTGGCCGCGTTGCTGCGGTCCCACAGCTCCAGGTGGGACTCCAGGTAGTCGTCGTGCGTCCTGGCCTCGCTGCGGTAGTACCGCCGGACCGCGACACCCAGCGGCCGGTCCTCCCGCTTGTTGATGCCCATGCCGACCGCGACCCGGGCGGACACCCCGTCACAGGCCAGGACGAGCGGCGCCCGGAACTCCGTCGGGCCGTCCGCGGTCCTGGCGGTGACCCCGAGGATCCGCCCGCTGCGCTCGTCGACGATCGGCTCCTTGACCGTGGTCGCCATCCGGAGCCGGGCCCCGGCCTTGACCGCGAGGGTGGCCAGCATGTCGTCGAAGTCGCGACGGGTGCGCACGAGGCCGAAATCCGGGAAGTCCTCGAGCACCGGCCACGGCAGCTCCAGGCTGGTGCCGCCGCCGATGACCCGCAGGCCCTTGTTCTTGATCCACTCCGGCCCGGAGACGTCGATCCCCAGGGCCAGGACCTGCTTGACCCCGCGGGGCGTCAGCCCGTCACCGCAGACCTTCTCCCGGGGGAACGTGGACTTCTCCAGCAGCAGGACGTCGACACCGGCTCGGGCGAGATGGGTGGCGAGCGTCGAACCCGCCGGGCCCGCGCCGACGACGATGACGTCGGCGACGGTGTCCGGATCCGAGACCGGACTGGACAGGGTCATCTCCGATCCTTCCCCGCATCGCTGCAGATCGGTCGAGGCCGGGACAGGCGGCGGCATTCCCGGCGACGAGTTTGTGAATTCGTTCACGAACTCATGGGCATCAGTGTAGGACCCATCACAC
>NZ_JBMDXT010000031.1:0-9551 GCF_048594475.1 Nakamurella sp.
CCCGGTCCCGCCCGGGCGCAAGAGCGAGGTCGGGAGCGAGGGCGGGGGCCCGGTCGTCCGCGGTCATCGTGGCCGCCCCTGCTCGTAGGCCAGCAGGCGGGCGCGTTGGGCGAGCTGTTGCCGTTCGAGGGTGGCGTCGTCGATCGTCGACAGGTCGAACGGGGCCGCCAGCAGCAGCTCGGTGTTGCGGTCCAGCGCCGACCCGCGACGCATCAGCGGGGTCTCGGCCCAGTCGTTGGCGGCCAGTTCCCGGCTCCGGGCGGCCAGGTCGGCCCACGACCCGGACGACCCCGGCGTCACCGGGGAGGCATGGTCGACGACCGTGGTGACGATCGACAGGGTGCCGTCGCGGTTGTCGACCAGCTCGACCGTCTGCTGCTGTTGCGGGAAGTCGATGCAGGACGCGGTGGTGATCTCCCACAGGCCGCCGCCGTCCCCGCGGGGGTGGGCCAGGATCTGGTTCAGGTGGGTGTGGCCGTTGAGCCAGGCCACGGCCACGGGGTAGCGCAGCAGCATCGCCACGAACTCCTCCGCACCGTGCAGCACCTGCGTCTCGCCGGGCCGCTGGGCGCGGTTCTCCAGGGTCAGGCTGTTGTGGTGGCTGAAGATCAGCGCGAGCCGTCGTTCCGCCTGGGCGACCGCGAGCTGCTCCTCCAGCCAGCGGAACTGATCGTCGGGCACGGCCCCGTCGGGCCCGGCGACCTGGTTGCAGGTGTCCAACCCGAACGCCCGGACCTGCGGCGTCAGGTCGGCCTGCCACCAGGTCTGCCCGGTGTCCAGATTGTGCTGGGTGAAGCCGTGCCCGATCGGCCCCGGCACCGGCCGGGTGGTGAAGTGCTCGACCATGAACTCGCGCTGCTCGAACAGCCTTCGCTCCGGATCGGCCGATACCGACCGCAGGCCCGAGCGCAGCCCGGACTGCACGCCGACCGAGTCCAGCCAGCGCTGCAGCGGGCTGGCCGTGGCCGCGTATCCCAGCAGCGCGGTGGACGCGGTCGCCGCCAACGTCCAGCTCTTCTCGCCACCGACGGCCAGCGCCCGCCAGGGGGCGCTGACGTCGAACGTGCCCAGCATCAGCGTGTCGTGGTTGCCGTAGACCGTGTACCAGGGCACCGGCAGGCCGGGTGACGGCACCGGCGTGGCGATGGCCTGGGTCAGCAGGTCGGGCAACCGCGGGAACCCGTAGTCGCCGAACGAACCGCCGGTCGGATCGGCCGGGCGGTACGCCCACACCGCCTCGGGCCAGGCCTGCACCCCCTCGTAGCGGCCGCTCGACCCGCTGCTGGGCACGATGGTGCCGCCGTCGAGCACGTCGATGTACCAGCGCAGCTCACGGTGCGAGTGCATGTCGGCGCTGTCCCCGGTGACGATGGCCGCAGCCATCGGCGCGCCGGTCAGCGGGCTGCTGCGCAGGTCGGCGAACGCCTGCACCATCGCCGTCGTCACGTGCACGGTGAGCGGGTCCTGGGGATGGAACGCCGAGCCCCAGGCGGCGTGGTCCTGGACGATCATCGGCTCGATCCGGCCCGGCGACTGGGCGTCGATGACGTGCATGTCCGAGAGGTGGGCCAGGTAGAGCAGGGAACGGCGGGCCGCCGCCCGGCCGGGCGCCGGGGCGCGACCCAGGACGTCCGGCCGGCTGAGGTACGGCTCACCCGGCCCGGCGACCAGGGTCCGGTACTGCGCGGAACCGCCGCTGCCCTGCAGCACCGTCTGCTCGAGCGTGCTGCCCGCCCGGTCCGGCCGCGCGGGGGCCGCCACCGCCCGGCCCAGCACATCGGGGTCGAGGGCCCAGACCGCGGCGAGACCGACGACGGAGGCCGCGAAGCGGCGGCGCGAGAGGCCCGGCACCGGACCATCATGAGGGCGGGGCGGGCGACCGGCCGCACGCCCCGCCGGTCAGTCGATCAACCAGGTGTCCTTGGAGCCGCCGCCCTGCGACGAGTTGACCAGCAGGCCCTCCGACTCCAGCGCCACCCGGCTCAGCGCGACGTCGGGGACGACGACCGACCCGTCCCGACCGGCCAGGGCGAACACCCGCAGGTCGACGTGCCGCGGCCGCAGCCCGTCACGGGTGAGCGTGGGGTGGCAGGAGAACCGGATGACGTCCTGGGCGATGAAGCGGTGCGGGGCCGCGTCGACCTGCTCGACCATCGCGGCGACCTCGGCGGGCGACAGGTCGGGGCCGATCATCACCCCGGAGCCGCCGGAACCGTCGACCGGCTTGACGACCAGCTCGGCCAGCCGGTCCCGGACGCCCTCGTACTGGCCGGGATGGGCCAGCACCCACGTGCCGACGTCGCCGATCAGCGGTTCCTCGTCCAGGTAGAACCGGATCATCGGGTGGACGTAGGCGTAGATCGCCTTGTCGTCGCCGACCCCGTTGCCCGGCGCGTTGGCCACGGCCAGCGTGCCCGCCCGGGCCGCCGCGACCAGCAGCTCGTTCGCGGCGGCGTCGATCGGTTCACCGGCGACCAGCTCGTCGTCGCCGAGGCGCCGGTACAGCACGTCCACCGGCCACGGCTCGCCGGGCGCGCTCGGACCGGTCGCGGCGACGATGCCGGCGGCGCCCCCGGACAGGTCGGCCGGGGTCACCACCGGGACCCCCATCAGCTCGGCCAGCAGCCGGTGCTCGTACCAGGCCGAGTTGCCCGGTCCGTCCGACAGCAGCGCGACGTGCGGAACCTCGCGCGGGCACCGGGGCGGCCGGGCCTGCCGCAGCGCGTCCAGCAGGTCCCGGCCGACGGTCTCCGGCGACCGCAGGCCGGGCCACGGATGCAGGGCCGGCATCGACGCCGCCGCGGTCCGCCGGTTGGCCACCGCGTAGGCCAGGCCGGACGGCACCCGCAGGTTGTCCTCCAGCACGACCCATTCGCCGGTCGGCGCGTGCAGCAGGTCGAACCCGATCACGGTGGCCCGCGGCCGGCCGCCGGGGACCAGGTCGGCCGCGGCCGGAAGGAAGCCCGGGCACTGCCGGACGACCGCCTCCGGGACGATCCCGGCCCGGACGATCCGCATCGGGCCGTACACGTCGTCCAGGAACGCGTTGAGCGCACGCGCCCGCTGGCGCAGGCCCGTGCGGATGGCCGCCCAGTCGGCCGCCCCGATCACCCGCGGGATCGGGTCGAGGGGGAACGGGTGCTCGGTCGGCACCCCGTCGATCTCGGCGATGAACGAGATGCCCTCGTCGACGCGGCGACGGTCCAGGTCACGGGCGGCGGCCCGCAGGCCGTCGAGACCGCCCGGCGCCAGCGCGTCCAGGATGGCGGTGTACCCGGGCCGGATCGCGCCGCCGGGCGTCACGGCCTCGTCCAGCGGGCCGGGTTCGTACCCGTCGAGCAGGGTCATCGGGGCCCTCCACGGCCCCGGGTCCACCGCAGATGCCAGTCGACGATGCCTTCGGTCGAGGCGATCCGGCCCTCGCGTCCCACGATGGTGTGTCCTTCCCCGGGCAGCAGCATCAGCTCGGTCGGCACCCCCGCGTCGGTGAGGGCGCGCGCCGCCTGCACCGATTCGATGACGGGGACGTTGGTGTCGCTCTCGCCGTGCATGAAAAACGTGGGTACCCGCATCCGGTCGAACCGAACCAGCGGGGACAGGTCGGCCAGCAGGTCGGCGTCGGCGACCGGGTCGCCGTACTCGGTGACCGACGCCGCGGCCATCCACGGCTCGGTGTGGGTGAAGAACGTCCGCAGGTCGGACATGCCGGCGTGGCTGGACCCGGAGGCGAAGAGCTCCGGGAAGCGGGTCAGCGCGATCATCGCCAGGTAGCCGCCGTACGACCAGCCGTGCACCCCGACCTGCCCGGGGGCGGTGATTCCCTGCGCCACGAGGTACTCCACCGTGGCGCGGACGTCGGGGAACGAGCTCTCCCGGCGGTCCCGGTCGTCCAGCGCGGTGAACGACGCCCCGTGACCGGTGGAGCCGCGCACGTTGGGCGCGAAAACGGCGAACCCGCAGGCGACCAGCGATTGGATGAGGATCGAGAACGCCGGCCGTTCCTCGGCCTCCGGGCCGCCGTGCAGCAGCACCACGGTGGGGAACGGGGGTTCCCCGCGCGGGCGGTAGAGCAGGCCGTGCAGCAGCAGCCCGTCCGGGGCGCGGTAGCGGCGCCGCTCGGGCACGCACAGCTGGTCGTCCGGCAGGCGCGGCACCGGCAGGCCGGTGATCCGGCGGGCGGCCGGCGGGGCGTCGTCGGGGTGATCGACGAGATCGACGTGGTACAGGCTGCGCGGGGCCACCGGCTCGGTCAGCTCGAGGATGCCCGACCGGCCGTCCGGCAGCACCGACCACCCGGGCATCACCCGCCGGCCGATGTCCACCCGGTGCCCGGCGCCCGTCTCCAGATCGCGCATCTCGATGGCACTGTGCCCGGACAGGTTCCACACCAGCATCGCCCGGGCGCCCTGATCGAGGACCGCGTAGGCGTCGAGGTCGGCATCGTCGCGGGCCGCGAGAATCCGCACGCGCCCGGGGGTTCCGTCCGCGTCGAGCGGGACCCGGGCCAGGGCCGGGTGTTCCCGGCCGGCGCCGAGCCGCAGGTACACGGCCGAGCCGTCGGCGGCGAACCGGCCGTCCTCGGCCTGGTCGGCCCCGGCCGGGAAGTCGGCGTGCAGCAGGCGCCGCGGCGCCGGGAGCGGGGCCACCGGGTCGGTGGCAGTGTCGGTGTCAAGGGGTACGTCGGCCAGCACCAGATGACGGTGCCCCCGTGGCCCGCGCCGGGCCACCAGCCGGCGCGCGTCCGGCGAGATGCCGGTGACCAGGAGGAATCCGCCGGTCGCCACCCGGCGCACCACGCCGCTCTCGACGTCGACGAAGCACACGTCGGCGTTCGGTGACACCCCGTCGGCCAGCGAGAAGGCGTACGTCGACGGCAGGTTCGTCCACGACCCGGCGAAAACCGTTTCCCGCTGGGCCATGCCGGCCAGCGCGCGGTGGTCGGTCCCGTCCGGGCGGACGGCGTGCAGTTCGGCCCGGATGTAGCCGTTCGGCGAGACGAGGTAGGTCAGCCAGCGGCCGTCCGGGGACCAGGCGACCGAGATGACCTCCTGATCGGGCAACGACACCTGGGCCGGGGGTCGGTCGGCGTCGTCGCCGGTGGGGTCGAGGTGGACGACCTCCAGCCTTGGCAGCCCGGACCGATCGGTGACGTAGGCGATCTGCCGGCCGTCGGGGGACAGGGCCGGGCACCAGGACCCGACGACCCCGGCGATCCCGTCGATCCGCTCCCGCAGCAGGGGCGTGAGCCCCGGTCGCGCGTCCGGCACGGCTCAGCCCACTCCGTGGCGCTGCAGCCACATCTCGAGCAGCCCGAGCTGCCAGAGCTGGTTGGATCCGAGCGGGGTGCGGTGCCGGTTCGGGTCGGCCAGCAGCCGGGCGACGTAGTCGGGGTCGAACAGGCCGCGGTCGCGGGCCGCCGGGGCGGTCAGCGCGTCCCGGACCCGGCCCAGGTACTCGCCCTCCAGGTTGATGATCGCCGGGACCGGGAAATGGCCCTTCTTGCGATCGATGATCTGCGCGGGCAGGACCTTCCTGGACGCCTCCTTGAGCACCCCCTTGCCGCCCTGGGCCAGCTTGAGGGCGGGCGGCACGGCGGCCGCCAGCTCGGCGAACTCGTGATCCAGGAACGGGGTCCTGGCCTCCAGGCCCCAGGCCATCGTCATGTTGTCCACCCGCTTGACCGGGTCGTCGACCAGCATCACCTGGGAGTCCAGCCGGAGCACCCGGTCCAGGGCGGTGTCCGCGCCCGGCCGGTTCAGGTGCGCGGCGACGAAGTCTCGCGGGGCGTCGTCGGGAATCGTCCACTGCGGCTGCAGGATCGTGCTCATCGTGGCCTTGTCCCGGTCGAAGAACCGTCCGGAGTAGACCTCCAGCGCCCGGTCCGGCGGGACGTCGGCCAGTGGCGGGTACCAGTCGTAACCGGCCAGCAGTTCGTCCGCGCCCTGGCCGGACTGGACCACCGTCAGGTGTTCCGAGACCGCCCGGGACAGCAGGTAGAAGGCGATGCAGTCGTGGCTGACCATCGGCTCGGCCATCGCGCCGATCGCTCCGTCGAGACCGTCCAGCACGGTGCTCGACGGCATCAGCAGCTTGTGGTGCCGGGTGTCGAACTCCCGGGCGACGATGTCGGAGAACTCGAACTCGTCGCCCTCCCGGTCGCCCACCCGTTCGAAGCCGATGGAGAACGTCTGCAGCCCGTGCTGTCCGGCCCTGGCCAGCAGGGCCACGATGACGGAGGAGTCGATCCCGCCGGACAGCAGCACGCCGACCGGGACGTCGGCCACCATGCGCCGCTGGACCGCGGCCTGCAGGGTGTCCAGAACGAGCTCCTGCCAGTCGTTCTCGGTCAGGCCGGCATACCGGTCGGCGCGCTCGTGGGCCGGCGACCAGTAGCACCGGTCGGTGCTGGTGCCGTCCGGCTCGATCACCCGGACGGTGGCCGGGGGCAGCTTGCGCACGCCGCGCAGGATCGTCATCGGCGGCGGGACCACCGCATGGAAGCTCATGTAGAAGTTCAGCGCGACCGGGTCGATCGTGGTGTCGATGTCCCCGCCGGCCAGCAACGCCGGCAACGAGGACGCGAACCGCAGCCGTCCGGGGCTCGGGGCGAGGTAGAGCGGCTTGATGCCGAGCCGGTCCCGGCCCAGGATCAGCCGGCCGGTCCGGCGCTCGTGCACGGCGAACGCGAACATGCCCATGAAGTGGTCGACGCACTGCACGCCCCACCGGTGGTAGGCCTTGGCGATGACCTCGGTGTCGGAGGTGGAGAAGAAGCGGTAGCCGTCGGCCGACAGCTCCTCGCGCAGCTGCCGGTAGTTGTAGATGCAGCCGTTGAAGACGGTGACCAGGTCTAGCTCGTCGTCCACCATCGGCTGCGCGCCGGCCTCGGTCAGGTCGATGATCTTGAGCCGGCGGTGCGCGAGCGCCACCGGCCCGTGGTGCCACCGGCCGTGCCCGTCCGGACCGCGCGGCTCCATCACGGCGGACATCCGGTCGAGCCCCTCGAGATCCGGGGGCGCTCCGTCGAATCTGATCTCACCGCTCAGCCCGCACACGTTGCCCTCCCGAGACGGATGTAGCCGGTCGCGATCGGCTCGCGGGCCGGCCCGACACGTCACTGTGGCAGGTCCCTGACGCTACACGCGGTTGATCTCCGGGCTGCGGGACCCGGTTGATGGTCAACCGAGTTGACGGATTCGTGAGCTCGTGCGAGATTGAAGGTCAATGTAGTTGACCGTCTGGCCACCCCTCGGAGGAGTCATGCCCGTCCTCGCCGCACCGTCAGCCCCGACCCACGAACTCCCGGGCGCGCGGTTCACCGCCCTGGCCACGCCGAGCCGCGGCAGTACCGACACCAGCGTCTGGCAGGTGGAGATCGATCCGGGTGCCCCGGCCACCCCGCACTCGGTGACCCGGGAGGAGGTGTTCGTCGTGCTCGAGGGCACCGCCCGGGTCCGGCTCGGCGAGAGCGAGCAGCTGGCCGGTCCGGGGGCCGCCATCGTCGTGCCGGCCGGTGTGCCGTTCGCGCTCGCCGCCACGGGCCCGGCGCCGCTGCGGGCGGTCTGCCTGCTGCCGGTCGGCGGCCAGGCCCAGCTGCCGGGCGGCGAACCGTTCACCCCGCCGTGGGCCCGGTGATCCGCCCGACGAGCGGGCCGGCACCCGACCCGGCCGCCGGCGGGGGGTCCGGGCCGGCGACCGGCGCCGGGGTGGATCCGGCGGCCGACCCCGTCCGCGACCGGGTGCCGTTGGCCCGGCTGTTCGCCGTCGGTTACCGGGTACTGGTGGACGGGCTGCACCGGCGGCTGGCCGAGCGCGGCTGGACCGACGTCCGCGTCACCGACGGCTTCGTGCTGCTGGCCGCGCGGTCCGGCGGGCTGCGCGGCGCGGACGTCGCCGCCCTGCTCGGCGTGTCCAAGCAGGCCGCGTCGAAACACCTCGACGCGCTGGCGAACGCCGGGTACGTCACCCGTGAACGGCACCAGAGCGACGACCGGGCCAAGCTGGTCCGGCTCACCGACCGCGGCCGGGCGCTGCTCGCCGCGGTCGAGGAGGTCTACGCCGAGCTGGAGGCCCAGTGGGCCGCGGTCCTGGGGGTCCCGGCGATCGAGTCGATGCGGTCCGACCTGACCACCCTGCTGGGCCACCCGCACGGCGGGCGGCTGCCGGCGATCACCCCGCCGTGACCGGCCGGCGCCGAGCGGTCGACGGTCACGCGGTGACCATGAAGGAGCGCTCGTCCAGGCCGGTCGCGCCGTCCGGCACGACGCCCTGCACCCGATCGGTCTGTACCGCCCCGGTCGCGTCGATCGCCCGGCACCGCGCGGTGTGCGAGCCGGAGGTCGCGTCCGGCCAGTAGTAGACCCACTGCCGCCAGGTGTCCGGGCCGACGTCACCGGACAGCGTCGCGTCGACCCAGGGGCCGTCGTCGATCTGCACCTGAACGCCGGTGATGCCGGTGTGCTGCGCCCAGGCCACGCCCGCGATCGCGACCCGGCCCGTTGACACCGACTCCTGGGTGCGCGGCACGTCGATCCGCGACGAGGTCTTGATCGGGGCCTGCGGCGACCAGCCGCGGTCGGTCCAGTAGGCGCTCACCTCGGCGAACCGGGTCAGTTCCAGGTCCACGACCCACTTGGTCGCCGAGACGAACCCGTACAGGCCGGGGACCACCATGCGGACCGGGTAACCGTGCTCCACCGGCAGCGGTTCGCCGTTCATGCCGTAGGCGAGCAGGGCCTCCCGACCGTCGGTGAGCGCGGCCAGCGGGGTGGTGACGGTGAAGCCGTCCACGCTGGTGGAGTAGACGCAGTCCGCGCCGGCCTGGGGGCCGGCCAATGCGAGCACGTCGGCGAGCCGGACGCCCTGCCACACGGCGTTGCCGATGTAGTCGCCGCCGACCGGGTTCGACACGCAGGTGAGCGTGAGCAGGTGCGCGACCGACGGCATCGCCAGCAGGTCCGCCCAGGTCAGCGTCACTTCCTTGTCGACCAGCCCGTGCACCCGCAGCTGCCACTGGTCCGTGGTCATCCGGGGCACCACGAAGGCGGTGTCGATCCGGTAGAAGTCGGCGTTCGGGGTGACGAACGGGGTGATGCCGGTGACCTCGTCGAGGGTCGCACCGGGGACCGCGGCCGCGGACGTGGCCGGGGTGGGCAGGGCCACCGCTCCGCGGTTGGCGGCGACCTCGGCCGTGCCGGGGATCCACCGGGCCACCGCCCCGGCGGCCACGGCCAGCGCGGCGCCGATGCCGGCCAGGCGGAAGAAGTCCCGCCGGGTGGCGGCCGCCGGGGCGGCGACCACCGGGCCGGCGGCCCGGGCCATCGGGTGGCCGGCGCCGCTCAGGGCGGGTTTCGGGTCGCCCGACGGGTGGGCGGAGGTGGATCCGCCGGCCGGATCGCCGGCCGGATCGGCGGCGGGGGCGGCAGGGGCGGCGGGGGCGGCGGGCGACCCGGTCGCCGCGCCCGGGCGGGCCGCCCGACCCGGGAAGTACTGCCGGCGGAACACGGGGGCCCGGAACCACAACCCGGCCACCGCGCCGGCCAGCAGCGGCA
>NZ_JBMDXT010000310.1:0-5868 GCF_048594475.1 Nakamurella sp.
GGCGCCGGCCGGCCGGCCACCGCAATCCGCGCCGGCGTCCGCAGGCGCGCCGCTGGCCCGGACGGTGCCGCCACCCGGCCCCTGACCCGGCTCACGCGTTCCCGTCGTTCCCCCGATCCCCACCACCGGTCGCGCAGCGCCGCCGATCGGCGGTTGTCCCTGACCACTTTTCAGTTTTCGGAGCTCCCTGATGACCATCCGGACCCACCGGCTGCTGCCGGCCGTCCTGTTGACCGCCGGTGCGGTCGTCCTGACCGCCTGCGGATCGGCCGCGTCCTCGGGGGCCGGGACGTCGGCCGTCGCCGCGTCCGGCGGCGCCACCGGGTCGGCCGCGGCCTCCGGGAGTGCCGGCGCGGGGACGCCGGGCCAGGTCACGGTGACCGTGACCGATGCCGCCGGATGTGTGGCCACCCCGGACACGGTGCCGGCGGGCCAGGTGACCTTCGTCATCACCAACCAGGATGCGGTCGGCGTGACCGAGGTCGAGCTGGTCGCCGACCAGCGCATCGTCGGGGAGCGGGAGAACCTGGCGCCCGGCTTCGACAGCACCTTCTCGGCCCGGTTGGACGGGGGCAGCTACGAGATCTACTGCCCGGGCGCGAGCACCGAGCGGTCGGCGTTCACCGTGACCGGGCAGGCCGGGGCCCAGGACGCCGACCTGGCCGCGCTGCTGACGCAGTCGACCAAGGACTACGCGACCTACGTCGACGACCAGATCACCTTCCTGCTCGTGCCCGTCCAGGAGATGGCCGCCGCGATCAAGGCCGGCGACCTGGCCGGGGCCCAGGCCGCGTACATCAAGGCGCGGCCGTTCTACGAGCGGATCGAGCCGGTCGCCGAGTCGTTCCCCGACCTCGACCCGGCCATCGACCTGCGCATCGGGGACGTCGAGCAGGGCACCGAGTGGACCGGCTTCCACCCGATCGAGCAGGGCCTGTGGGAGAAGCAGAGCACCGACGGGCTCAGCGGCCTGGCCGACGGCCTGGTCGCCAACGTGCAGAAGCTCCAGCAGGAGGCGACGAAGCTCTCGGACGCGACCACGGCCGGCACGGACGGCGGCTACCAGGCGTTCGAGATCGCCAACGGGTCGGCCACCCTGCTCGACGAGGTCCTGGCGTCGAAGATCACCGGCGAGGAGGAGGCCTACTCCAGGATCGACCTGCTGGACTTCGAGGCCAACGTCGAGGGTTCGCTGCAGGCTTTCGCCACGCTCAAGCCCGCGCTCGACCAGATCGACCCGACGATCGTGCCGCAGATCTCCGCGGCCTTCGACGCGCTGACCACCGAGCTGGCGACGTTCAGGGATCCGGCCTCGCCCAGTGGCTGGGTGACGTACGACAAGCTGACCGACGCGGACAAGAAGGCCCTGACCGACGCGCTGCTGGCCGTCCAGGAACCGCTGTCGGCGATCGCGCAGAAGATCACCCAGTAAGAGTTGATCCGGTAGGAGTCGATGCAGTGACCGGAATGGCACACCGATGACCGAGCAGGGCACCTCCCGCCGGCGCTTCCTGACCGGAGCGGCGGCGGCGGGCGTCGGGGCGGCGGCGGGGTTCGCCGCCGGCTACGGCGTCCGCGGCGTCGCCGACGCCGATGCCGTCCCGCAGGCGGTGGCCGCTGAACTGGCGGCCGTCTCCGACAACGTGGTGCCGTTCTACGGGGCGCGGCAGGCCGGCATCACCACCCCGCAGCAGGAGCGGCTGATGTTTGCCGCGTTCGACGTCTCGACCACCGACGTCGAGGAACTCAAGCGGATGCTGGGCCGCTGGTCGGCGATGGCCGCCCGGATGACCGAGGGCAAGCAGGTCAGTGACTCGCCGACCAAGCCGCAGCAGCCGCCGTTCGACACCGGTGAGTCGCTCGACCTGGGTGCGCACTCGCTGACGATCACCGTCGGCTTCGGGCCGAGCCTGTTCGACGACCGGTTCGGGCTGGCGCAGCGGCGACCGCCGGAGTTGACCGCGTTCGGCACGATCCCGGGCGACGCGGTCATGCGGCCGGAGCTGTCCGACGGCGACCTGTGCGTGCAGGCCTGCGCGGACGATCCGCAGGTCGTTTTCCACGCCATCCGGAACCTGGCCCGGGCCGCGCGGGGCACGGCCACCCTGCGCTGGTCCCAGCTCGGCTTCGGGCGGGCCTCGTCGACCGGCGCGCAGCAGGTCACGCCCCGCAACCTGATGGGTTTCAAGGACGGCACCCGCAACGTGCGGTCCGACGACACGGCCGCCCTGGACGCGCACGTCTGGGTCGGCGCGGGCGGCGCGGCGGCCCCGCAGACCATCGCCCCCGAGCACGAGTGGATGCGCGGGGGGTCGTACCTGGTCGCCCGGAAGATCCGGATGGAGATCGAGTCCTGGGACACCGATCCGCTGGAGGACCAGGAGAAGATCTTCGCCCGGGTCAAGGGCAGCGGCGCGCCGCTGACCGGCGGCGACGAGTTCACCGATCCGGACTACGCGGCCGTGGCCGCGGACGGCCGTCCCGTCATCGACCTCAACGCGCACATCCGGCTGGCCGCGCCGGAACAGAACAACGGGCTGACCATCCTGCGGCGCGGCTACAACTACACCGACGGCCAGGACCCGGCGACCGGCAAGCTCGCCGCCGGGCTGTTCTTCATCGCGTTCCAGCGGGATCCGCAGGCCCAGTTCAAGGTGCTGCAGACGCGGCTGGGCAAGTCGGACCTGCTCAACGAGTACATCGCGCACATCGGCGGCGGGCTCTGGGGCTGCCCGCCCGGAGTGAGCGCGCCGGGCGACTGGTTCGGCAAGGCGCTGTTCACCTGATCGTGGCAACTGACGACCTGATCGTGGTCGTCGGGCCGCCGACCGCCGTGCTCCTTCGAGTGGGCCGACCCCCGCTTGGTCACGTCCCGACGTCGTACGGCGGGATTCGGCTTGAATTCGGTCACCGATGCGCCCATTCTGGTCTGACCCGTTCACACGGATGGGCCAAAAGGGTGTAAAGCTGGTTACTCTGTGGTAGAAATGTGGTGTCGACACGTTCAGCACCACTTTGTGTACTCCGTTTGGCCGATCAGCCCAGTCTGATTGCGCAGAACGTTCACGGAGAGTGAGAGACGAGCCGGACACGCACCACCGCATGAGAGCGCGTGCAGTCGGTCCCCGGGCCTGTCTGCGCCATCGACCAGAGGAGTTTCGGGTGTCGCAGGCCTACGATTCACGATCGCAGCAGGCGTTCGCTGCGGCCGTGTGCCGCGTGATGCGGGAGTCCCGGCGCCGGCAGAAGTTGACCCAGGCGGAAGTGGCGCAGCGCACCAACGGTCTGGTCAGCAAGGCCGCCCTGGCCAACTACGAGACCGGTCACCGGTCCCTGCGCGTGGACGTGCTGTGGGTCATCGCGGCGGCGCTGGGCGAGGACCTCGGTGCGCTGCTGTCCGCCGCCGAGCGGAACGTCGCCACCCGTCCCTCCCCGTACGGCACGGGGTCGATCACCGTCGACGTGCACGAGGTGATGGCCAGCCCGGACCCGCGGCTGTCGGTGGTCAAGCGCTGGTTCGAACTGCGCGCCAACTCCTCCCCCACGATGACCCTCGACGAGGGCGCGATCGCCGCGCTGGCCGCGCTGATGAACGTCCGTCCCGACGAGTGCCGCCGGCTGCTGCTGACCAGCAGCCGCACCCGCAGCCCGCAGCCGCACGCCGCGAACGGTGTGTGAGCCGATCGGGTGAAGGTGTGATCCCGGCCGATCCCCGGCCGTTCCTCGCGCGTCCATGAGACCGTGGCATGGCGCGGTGTCCCCGATCGGGGAACCGCGGCCAGGAGCCGATCCGGCGGCCGACGCAGCGAGGAAGGACACCCACCGCAGTGAGAGACGAGCCCACCCAGCCGCACGGCGCAGCCGGGAGCGAGTCCCCGACGGAGATCATCCGGGTCGGTGAGCCCGAAACGCACGAGTCGTCCGAGGCGACGCAGGTGATCGACCGTACCGCCGCCGATCCGTCGGCCGGGTCGGCGCCAGGGCCCGGGTCGGCGTCCGGGTCGGCCGGCGCCTCCGGGAGCGAGCCGTCCGGCAGCGAGCCGCCGGGCGTCCCGCCGGCCGACGGCGCGGAGCCGGCGGGCGCGTCCGGCCGGTCCCGCCGCCCGGTGATCGCCGCCGTCGTCGGTGGCGTGGTCGCCCTGCTGGGCGTGGTCTACCTCGTCGACCTGTTCACCACGTCGGGCACCGTCGAGCGCAACACGACCGTCGCCGGCGTGGCGGTCGGCGGGCGCACGCCCGAGCAGGCGGCCGCCGAGCTGAGCGCCCGGGCGATGCCCGAGTACACGGCGCCGATCACGGTCGACGTGCACGGGGTGCCCACCACCATCGACCCGGCCGCGGCCGGGCTGTCCGCCGACGTGGCCGCGACCGTCGAGGCCATCGGCACCCGCTCGGCCAACCCGTTCGTCCGGCTCACCTCCTTCTTCACCTCCTCCGACCGGCCCCTGGTCGACGGCGTCGACGGGTCGGCGCTGACCGCGGTGGTCGGCGCGATCGCCACCGAGACCGACCTCGCGCCGGTCGAGGGGGCGGTGACCGTCGAGAACGCCCAGGTCGTCACCACCGTGCCGGTCGTCGGTCGCAACCTCGACGTGCCCGGCGCGGTCGACGCGGTCACCCGGGCCTGGATCTCGGGGGGCCCGGCCGGCGTGGAGGGTCTCGTGCTGCCGGTGTCGTCGACGCCGGTCCGGGCCTCGGCCGAGAAGACGCAGCAGGCGGCCGCGGAGGCCGCGACCATCCTGTCCGGGCCGCTGACCCTGACCGGCGCCGGGACCACCGTGGAGGTGCCGGTCGCCGACATCGCGGCGGGCGTCACCATCACTCCGGACGCGGCCGACGGCTTCGTCGTCGCCGTCGACCCGGCCACCGTGCTCAAGCCGGTGACGCCGGCCATCGACGCCACGCAGGCCGACCCGCGCAACGCCTCCATCTCGATCTCCGGCGGCGCCCCCGTCGTCGAGCCCAGCGCGCCCGGCCGGGCCATGGACTGGCCGGCCGTGGAGAGCGCGGTCGCCGCGGCGGTGACCACCCCGAACCGCACGGTCGAGCTGGCCTACCGGCTCAGCGACCCGACCTTCACCACCGAGCAGGCCAATGCGCTCGGCATCAAGGAGGTGATCGGCGAGTTCACCACCGGTGGGTTCGCCGCCGCCTCCGGCGAGAACATCCGGGTCGTCGCCGAGAAGGTCAACGGCGCGATCGTGCAGCCGGGCGCCACGTTCGGCCTGAACGCCTTCACCGGGCCCCGCGGCACCGAGCAGGGCTACGTGCCGGCGGCGATCATCCAGGAGGGCGCGCTGTCCACGGCGGTCGGCGGCGGCATCAGCCAGTTCGCGACGACCCTGTACAACGCCTCGTACTTCGCCGGCATGGGGGACGTGACCCACACCCCGCACTCGTTCTACATCTCCCGCTACCCGGCCGGCCGCGAGGCCACCGTGTTCGACGGCGAGATCGAGCTGGCGTTCTCCAACGACTACGACACCGGGGTGCTGATCGAGACGATCTGGACCCCATCGGACATCACCGTCCGGCTCTGGGGCACCAAGCATGTGCAGGTCGACTCCATCTCCTCGGACCGGTTCAACTACACGTCGGCGCCGGTCATCGTGAAGCCCTACGGCACCGCCTGCACACCGTCCGGCGGCAGCTCCGGCTTCAGCATCGTCGACACCCGGGTGATCAAGGATCTGGCCGGTGCCGAGATCCGGCGCGAGGACTTCACCACCGTCTACAACGGCCAGCAGAACGTGATCTGCTCGCCGCCGCCGGCCGCGCCGACCACCGCGGCCCCGGCCGCCGCCGCGCCCACCGACGCCGCTCCCGCGACGGCCCCGGCCGGGGGGGGGGGGCGCGGCGGCCCCCCGC
>NZ_JBMDXT010000311.1:0-7787 GCF_048594475.1 Nakamurella sp.
AGCAGGTCGCCGCTGGGGCCGGCCGGGTCGGCCGTCGCGGTCGGCGTCGCCCCGGCACCACCGGTGAAGCCCTGCTGGCCGCCCTGCCCGCCACCCAGCGGGGTCGGGTCGAACTCGACCCAGCCGGCGCCGTCGAAGGGCACCTCGACCCAGGCGTGGGCGTCGTGACTGTTCACCAGGTAGGCGCCGGAACCGTCCGGCACCCCCTGGGTGAAGCCGACGGCGACCCGGGCGGGCACCCCGACGGCGCGCAGCATGACCGCCATCGCGGTGGCGTACTGCTCGCAGTACCCCTGCTTGAGGGTGAGGAAGTCCAGCAGCAGGTCGCCGCTGGTGCCGGTGGGCACCTGCAGCGAGTAGACGAACCCGTTGGCCGGATCGGTGAACCAGGTCCGCAGCCGGTCGGCCTTGTCGAAGGCGGTGGTGGCGCCGGCCGTGACCTCGACGGCCTTCGCGATCACCTCGGGGCGCAGGTTTCCGGTGTCCAGCAGTTCGCCGCCGGCCGAGGTGGTGTCGGCCCGCAGCTCGTCCACCGAGGGCCGGTCGAAAGTCGCGGTGATCCGGTACGGGTTCGGGGTGATCTGGTCCGGCCGGTGCACCGACTCCAGCGACGAGTCGAACGACCAGCCCGGGTCCACCTGGCCGAGCGCGGTCACGCCGTTGTAGATCGGCAGGAACACGTCCTGGTATCCCAGGGGGGTCACCGTGACGTTGGTCTGCCCGACGCCGAGCGGCTGGTTCGGCAGCGGCCCGTCGGCCAGCTGGTCGACCGACCAGCCCTCGTTCGGCGTCCACCGTTCCAGGCCGACGGTCCGCAGATAGGCCGGACCGGGCAGGCCGTCGACCCGGAACAGGTCGACCGGGGCGCCCTGCTCCAGGTTGCCCCGCAGCGACGTGAACGGCGACAGCCCCACGGCGGAACCGGCACCGGAACTCGTCCGCGGCAGCCGTCCGGTCGTCCCGATGCCGGTGACGCTGTCGGCGACGAGCAGCGCGACGACGGTGGCGACCACCGCCACCACCAGGCCGGACGCCACCTGGGTGAGGGCCGCACCGGTGCCGATCCTGGTGCCGGCCCGCCCGCCGGTCAGCCCGGACGCGACCAGCAGCATGGCGTAAAGGACGGCGGGCGCCGCGAACGCCGCCCACGGCAGCATCGACACGTCGATCGAGGCCGGCACGGCGTACAGGCACAGCAGCGGCAGCGCGACCAGGGCCGGCGCCCGGCACCAGGCGATCAGCATGTCGACGACGAGCGCGGTCGCCGCGACGGACACGCAGATGAGGAACGACAGCTCGGTCGAGGACGGGGCGGGGGAGACCTGGCTGCGGATCTGCGTCCAGGCCCCGGTCAGCAGGTCGCCCGCCTCGGTCAGGACCGCGCCGTTGGGGATCACGCCGCCGTACCCGCGGACGGTGAACAGGGCGGTCATCGCGATCAGGGCCGCGGCGATCTGCAGCAGCACCACCAGCGGCGCGGGGGCGCGGGCGAGCCGGGCGCCCACGCCGACCAGCCAGATCACCGCGACGACCTCGGCGGTGGGCCAGAGCCACTCGCCGCCGCTGATCATCGGCGGGATGGCCATCGTCCCGGCGAGCACGGCGAGCGCGCCGAGCAGGGCGGTGACCGCGTGGGTGGGCGGCCCGCCGGCCGGGGCGGCGACCGGCGGTCGGGGAGGCGGTCCGGCCGGCCGGGGCGCCGCCGGACCCCGGGGCGGGGCGAGCGTGCTCACGTGACCGTCGGGATCGCGGCGGGATTCGGGGGCGCCACCGGGGCGGCGGTCGCGATGCGCCACGCCCCCGGCGCGCGGGCCGCCGGCCGGGCGCCCGCGCCCGACCCCGCGAGCCCGCCCGGCAGGCCAGCGCCCACGCCCCGGCGAGGTCGTCGCCGCGGCGGATCCGCACCACGCGCCAGCCGGCCGCCTGCAGCGCGGACGCGGCCGCCGGGTCACCGACCGGACCGGGTCCGGGCCAGGTGGCGGTGTCCAGGACGAACGCGATGCCGGTGGTGCCCCGCCGCCGGGCCGCCGTCAGGAGCCGGGCCGAGGGGGCGTCGAGCGCGCCCAGCACGGCGATGACCAGCCCGGTGCCGCCGATCGCCGACGCGGTCAGCGTCCGGGTGTCCGGCTCGAGCACGGCCAGCGCCGCCAGCACGTCGTCCTCGATGTCGCGACCGGTGGCCAGGACGGCGCCGGAGTGCGTGGTCACCCGGATCTGGTGCTCGGCGGCCAGCAGATGGACGCTGATCGACGCGGCCAGGCTCACCGCCGTCTCCAGGCTGGCGCCGGCCCCGGTGCCGACGTGGGCCGCCGCCCGGTGATCGAGCATGACCACCGCGCCGCCGTGCGAGACGGGCTCGTTGAGCCGGACCATCAGCTCGTCGTGCCGGGCCGAGGCCCGCCAGTGGATGGTCCGGATGTCGTCGCCGCTGCGGTACTCCCGGATGCCGACGTCCGGGTCGCCCGACGACACGCCGGCCACCGCCCGGTCCGCGGCGGCCGACCGGCTGCCCGCGCTGGGCGGCATGCCGGCCAGATCGACCAGGGTCGGCACCACCAGCACCGTGCTGTGCACCGGCAGCGTGCGGACGTCCTCCCACAGCCCGAACGGATCGCCGACCCGGACCGTCGGCGCCCGGAGCACGAACCGGCCGCGGCGCTGCGGGCGCAGCTCGAACTCGGTCCGGGCCCGGTGGGCCGCGCGCAGCGGCGGCATCAGGCAGCGCAGGCCGGCGGTCAGCTCCGGAGTGGCCGGCTCGGTGACCTCCAGGGCGGCGCTGCGCAGCGAGCCGGTATTGGTGATGGTCAACTGCACCTGGCCCCGGGTCCCCGGCATCAGCCGCGGCGGCGTCACGAGATGGTCGGCCGACAGCCGCACGCTGCGCACGGCCCAGGCGAGCATGGCCAGCAGCGGCAGCACCGCGGCGAAGACGCCGACCCGCAGCAGATCCCGCTCGTCCAGCAGAACGGCGCAGATCCCGGCCGCGATCCCGCCGGCCAGCAGGCAGCGGCCGCGGGTGGTGAGCCCGCGCAGGCCGGCCGGGCGGGCCCGCCGGGGGGTGGGCGCGTCAGCCACCGCGCGGCACCCGCAGGCGGGAGAGCAGGACGCGGACGATCTCCTCCGCCGACCGCCGGGCGGCGTGCGCCTCGACCGTCAGCAGCAGGCGGTGGGCCAGCACGGGCACGGCCAACCGCTGGATGTCGTCGGGCACCACGAAGGCCCGACCGTCCAATGCGGCCGCCACCTTGGCCGCCCGGGCCAGGTGCAGCACCGCCCGGGGCGACGCGCCGAGCCGCACCTCGGGCACCGATCGGGTCGCGGCGACCAGGTCGACCAGGTACTGCCGCAGCGGCGGGGCCAGGTGCACGGCGGACACCGCGTCGATCAGGCCGGCGACGGTGGCGGCGTCGGTGACCGGGCGCAGCGCCTCCAGCGGGTCCACCCGGTCCCGGTCGGCCAGCATGCCGACCTCGGCGGCCCGGTCCGGGTACCCGACCGACATGCGGGCCAGGAACCGGTCCCGCTGCGCCTCGGGCAACGGGTAGGTGCCTTCCATCTCCACCGGGTTCTGGGTGGCCACCACGAGGAACGGGCGGGCCAGGCGGTAGCTGGTGCCGTCGACCGTGACCTGGCGTTCCTCCATGCATTCCAGCAGCGCCGACTGGGTCTTGGGGGAGGCCCGGTTGATCTCGTCGGCCACGACGATGTTGGCGAAGACCGGGCCCGGCCGGAACTCGAACCGGGCGCTCTGGCGGTCGTAGACGCTGACGCCGGTGACGTCGCTGGGCATCAGGTCGGGCGTGAACTGCACCCGGCTGACGGTCGCCTCGACGCTGCGGGCCAGCGACTTGGCCAGCACGGTCTTGCCGGTGCCGGGCACGTCCTCGATCAGCAGGTGCCCCTCGGCGAACAGGGCGACCAGGGCGAGGCGGATGACCTCGGGCTTGCCCAGCACCACCCGCCCGATGGCGGCCGCGATCTGCTCGCCGGTCCGCCGGACGGCCTCCAGGTCGGGTGGCGCCGCCGTCGTCGAACCTCCGCCCGGCCCCTGCATCGGACCCAGGTCGACGCCCTGTACCACGGCTGCTTCCTCCTGACCGGCGCGCGGCCCGGGCGAGCGCCTGGGACCAGTCTGCCAGCCCGGCCCGGCCGGGCCCGGGGATCGGCGACCCGCCGGCTCCCGGTGGCGCGGCGCCGGGAAGTCCGGCCGGTCCGACGGTGTGTTGGTCGGGACGACCGGTCACGCTCGGTAGCATCAGCCCAATGGCCACCACCGCCGAATCCCAGGTCCGCGCGCCCGGACGCCTCCGCGCGGCCGCCTCGGCGTTGATCGCCCCGCTGGCCAAGTTCGGCGTCGTCGGCGCCGTGGCGTACGTCGTCGACGTCGGCCTGTTCAACCTGCTGAGCTACGTCGGCTCGCCGCCCCTGCTGGAGGGCCAGCCACTGGCGGCCAAGATCGCCAGCGCCGGCCTGGCGACCGTCGTCGCCTGGCTGGGCAACCGCTACTGGACGTTCCGGCACCAGCGGCGGCCGGACCGGGCCCGCGAGTTCGCGCTCTACCTCGTCATGTGCATGATCGGCCTGTTGATCTCGCTGAGCTGCCTGTGGGTGTCCCATTACGTGCTGGGGTTCACCTCGCCGTTGGCCGACAACATCTCGGCCAACGTCATCGGCCTGGCCGCCGGGACCGCCTTCCGGTTCTGGGCCTACCGGCGCTTCGTCTTCACCCACCAGATCGCCTGAGGGTTCTGACCCACCAGGTCGCCTGAGGCCGCCCGGTCGCCCCACCGTTCCCCACCGGCGGCCGGGTCCGCCGCGGGGCACCGGTACGGCGCCGGTCGCCACCCGCCGTCGGCCGCCTCCCGACCCGTTCGGTTCACCCCGGACGACCTCCCGCATCTCGACCCGTGCCGATCGCGTCCCCTGTCGGCCTCGTCCCGGCCCCGGGGCGCCCCACACCGCCCCACCCGGGTGCCGTCGCGCCCACCGCCGGTCTCCACCGGGCCCCACCCCGGCCCCGCCGCCGCGACGTCGACCGAGCCCGAGCGCGGCGGTGATCGAGCCTCCGAGCTGCGGATTCGCGGCCGCCGGAGCCGGGTCGGGCGGGACGGGGGCGCCCCGCCGGCCCGGGCGCATCCGGGGCCACATCCGGGCAGCGGTCGGGCTCGGGGCGGGCCGGAGGTGGCCGGGCACCCGCAGCGCGCGGCCGGGGCCCCGCCGCCCTCCACCGTCCCCCACCGGCATGACGTGCGGTTTCTCGCCGACACCCCGGGAAAAGTTGGTCACGGAGGGGTCACGGTGGCGCGAAGTGGGTTAGAGTGGAGGAACCTGGGGGAGCGAGCCTGATCAACGGGCCCGGACCTCCGGCAGGCGGGAACGGACACCCCGGTCGGCCGCCGTCGCGAGGAGGTGCCACGGATGCCCAAGGGCTTCTACGGCACCTACACGCCGCGGATGGACGACAAGGGCCGGGTGACGTTGCCGGCGAAGTACCGGGAGTCGTTCAAGAACGGGGTGATGCTGGTGCGGGGTCAGGACCACTGCCTCTACCTCTTCACCCCCGAGGGGTTCGAGGAGTTCGCCGAAGCGGCGATCAACGCCCCGATCACCGACGAGCGCGCCCGTGGCTACCAGCGGTACATGCTCGCCAACACCGACGAGCAGCGTCCGGACGCCCAGGGCCGGATCACCGTCACCCCGCGCATGCGCGAGTACGCCCGGCTGACCAAGGATCTGGTCATCACCGGCATCGGCCTGCGCATGGAGCTGTGGGACGCCGACGAGTGGGCGACCTACGAGGCGGAGCAGGAGGCGGCCTACGCCGCGCCGGAGCGGGGGCTGCTGGGCACCTGACCCGCTCGCCGAGCCGCCGGCGGTTCCTGCCGCCCGGCCCGCATCCGCGCCGGCCCTGACACGACTTCCCCCGTGCCAGGACCACTCGGCCCTGACACGACTTCCCCCGTGCCAGGACCAGCCGGCCCTGACACGACTTCCCCCGTGCCAGGACCACCGCGGATGGGGACCAGGAATCAGGACCCACCCCCGCTCCATCGGCTCCCTTCGCCCCACCCGGCCCCCCCACCCAGCCCCACCGTTCGCAGATCCACCAGGCGCAGCCCACCGGCGGCCTCGGCCAGAAGGGACACCGCCGATGCGGGACCGGGCCGACGCCACCGGGGGAGCCGGGGATCCGGAGGCCGGACCCGACGACCGCCGGCACATCCCCGTCCTGGTCGACCGGGTCGACGAGCTGCTGGCCCCGGCGATCGAGGCGGCCTCCGCGGACGGCGCCACCGACGTCGTGCTGGTCGACGCGACCCTGGGCATGGGCGGACACACGCTGGCCCTGCTCCGGGCCCATCCCGCGCTCCAGGTGGTCGGCATCGACCGCGACCCCCAGGCGCTGGCCATCGCGCAGGAGCGCATCGCCCGGGCCGGTCTGGCCGACCGGGTCCAGCTGATCCACGCGGTCTACGACCGGATCGGCGAGGTCATCTCGGACACCGTGCGCTCCGGCCGGGTGCAGGCCGTGCTGTTCGACCTCGGCGTCTCGTCGGTCCAGCTGGACGAGGCCGACCGCGGATTCGCCTACGCCCAGGACGCACCGCTGGACATGCGGATGGACCCCGGCTCCGGGATCACCGCGGCCGAGGTGGTCAACACCTACCCGGGCGCCGAACTGACCCGCATCCTGCGCGAGTACGGCGAGGAACGGTTCGCCCAGCGCATCGCCCGGGCCGTGGTCACCGAGCGGGCCAAGCGCCCGTTCACCACCAGCGCCCGGCTGGTCGAGCTGGTCAAGGCCAGCATCCCGGCGGCCGCCCGGCGCACCGGCGGCAACCCGGCCAAGCGCACCTTCCAGGCCCTGCGGATCGAGGTCAACGACGAGCTCGGTGCCCTGCAGCGCGCGATTCCCTCGGCCCTGCAGCACCTGTCGGTGGCCGGCCGGATCGTCGTGATGTCGTACCAGTCTCTCGAGGACCGGATCGTCAAGCGGGCGATCGCGCCGCTGACCGTGTCCCGCACCCCGGTCGAGCTGCCCACCGAGCTGCCGGGCCACGAGCCGGAGTTCCGCTGGCTCGTCCGGGGCTCGCAAGCCCCCACCGACCACGAGATCCAGGCGAATCCCCGGGCCGCATCCGCGCGCCTGCGGGCCGCCGAACGCATTCGGGAGGCCAGCTCATGACCACGATGAGGACCGGGGACCGGGCCGCCCGCACCGCGCCGGCGGACTCGCCGTCGACGGACGACGCGGCGGCCGACGCGCTCGGCTCCGAGACCCGGCGGCTGTCCTCGGCCTCGACGGCCTCGTCGCGCCGGGCCTACGAGCGGCGTATCCGGCGGCGCCAGAAGATGTCCGACGACCGGCTGGTCCGTCCCGGCCGCGTGGTCTCGACGACCGCGCTCAACCGGGCGCCGTTCGTCGTCGGCCTGATCGCGCTGCTCGGCCTGGGCGTCACCGCGGTGCTGTGGCTGAACACGCTGACCGACGAGGCCGGCATGCGCACCTCGACGGCCAAGAGCAAGACGACCGATCTGCGGCTGACCATCGAGCAGCTGCGGCACGACGTGGCGATGCTCGACGCGACCCCCCGGATCGCCGACCAGGCCAAGGCCCTCGGCATGGTCCAGGCCGGCGATTCGGCCATGCTGATCGTCGACGGCTCGGGCGCCGGCACCGTGGTCGGGGAGCCGTCCTACGTGCCCGCCCCCGCCCCGTCGGCCGCCCCGTCGGCGCAGTCCGCGCCGGCCGCCGCGCCGGACGCCGCTCCCGCCGCCCCGGCCGA
>NZ_JBMDXT010000312.1:0-11974 GCF_048594475.1 Nakamurella sp.
CCGTGATCGAGGTCGTGCCGCTGGTCCGTGCCGACGGCGGCTGGGTCACACCGGCGCTGAACGGCTGACCCGTCGCGCCGCGCGGGCGGTCATCGCGCCGGGTCGACGTGGCGCAATGCGCACCCGACCGGCGCGATGCTCGCCCGACCCGCGCGACGACCGGGCCCGGCGCGACCACCCGTGCGACACCCGAGCCGCCGAAAGGACCTTGACGGGCCCTCCCGCTCGGAGGACGCTGACGGGGTCGTCCGCGGGAGTGCCGGTTCCCTCGCCTGTGATGTCGATCACCACGCGGGCGCCGGATCGGCTCCGCCGTAACAATTCCCACCGCCGCTGAGCGGCCCGCGGGGTCCGCCCGGGTTCGGTGTGTGTCGTCGGGCCTGCGCCGGTGACCTGCGGCGGTGAGCACAACACAATCCGCCCGTAACAGGGCGTGGTGGCCGATGAAACATGCGTCCCGACACTCGGAGAAGTGACCGCCGCCCCAGCTGCGCCGACAGCGACCCACTGCCCGTACTGCTCGCTGCAGTGCGGGATCACCATGGTCGCCGCTCCCGGCCGCGGTCCCCGGCCGGTGACACTGCAACCGCAGGAGGACTTTCCGACCAACCGGGGCGGTCTGTGCGCCAAGGGCTGGACGGCCGCCGAACTGCTGGACCACCGGGACCGGTTGCTCACCCCGCTGGTCCGCGAGGTCGAGGGCGATCGCACCAGCCCGCTCCGGCCGGCCTCCTGGGACGAGGCGTTCGACCGGATGGTCGCGGCCATCACCCGGACCCAGGACCGCCACGGTCGAGATGCCGTCGGCATCTTCGGCGGGGGCGGGCTGACCAACGAAAAGGCCTACACGCTGGGCAAGTTCGCCCGCGTCGGGTTGCGGACGGCGTCGATCGACTACAACGGCCGGTTCTGCATGTCCTCGGCGGCGACCGCGGGCAACAAGGCGTTCGGCGTCGACCGGGGGCTGCCGTTCCCGCTCGCCGACATCGCCGACGCGGCGGCCGTCCTGCTGGTCGGGTCGAACCCGGCCGACACCATGCCGCCGGCCATGCAGTACTTCGACCAGGCCCGGCACAACGGGGCCCGGCACATCGTGGTCGACCCCCGCCGCACCGGCACCGCCGAGGGAGCCTCGCTGCACCTGGCCCCCGTGCCCGGCACCGACCTGGCGCTGGCCAACGGGCTGCTGCACATCGCGATCCGCGAGGGCTACCTGGACGAGGCCTACATCGCCTCCCGGACAACCGGTTTCGCCGCGGTGAAGGCGGCGGTCAGCTCCTACTGGCCGGACTGGGTCGAGCGCGCCACCGGCGTCGCGGTCGCCGACATGCAGGAGACGGTCCGGGCGCTGGCGACGGCGCCGTCGGCGATGATCCTCACCGCCCGCGGCGCCGAGCAGCACAGCAACGGGACCGACACCGCCCAGGCCTACATCAATCTCGCGCTGGCCCTGGGCCTGCCCGGGAAGTGGGCGTCCGGCTACGGCACGATCACCGGGCAGGGCAACGGGCAGGGCGGCCGCGAGCACGGGCAGAAGGCCGACCAGCTGCCCGGGTACCGCCGGCTCGACGACCCGCAGGCCCGGGCCCACGTCGCCGCCGTCTGGGGGGTCGACCCGGACGAGCTGCCCAGGCCCGGCCCGTCGGCCTTCGAGATGCTCGACCGCCTGGGCTCCGACGGGGGCGTGCGGACCCTGCTCGTGCTGGCGTCCAACGTCGTGGTCTCCGCGCCCGACGCCAACCGCATCCGGCACCGGCTGGAATCCCTGGACACCCTGATCGTCTCGGACATCTTCCGGTCCGAGACGGCCCTGCTCGCCGACGTCGTGCTCCCCACCGCGCAGTGGGCCGAGGAGGAGGGCACGATGACGAACCTGGAGGGCCGGGTCATCCGGCGCAAGATGGCCATCCCGCCCCCGGCCGGTGTGCTCGACGACCTGCAGATGATCGCCGAGCTGGCCACCAGACTCGGCCGGGGACAGTATTTTTCGGACAAGCCGGCCGAGGTGTTCGAGGAGCTGCGGCGGGCCAGCGCCGGCGGCATCGCCGACTACGCGGGCATCACCTACGACCGGATCGAGACCGAACGTGGGGTCTTCTGGCCCTGCCCGTCGACCGACCACCCCGGCACGCCGCGGTTGTTCACCGAGTCCTTCCCGACGCCGGACGGCCGCGCCCGGTTCATCCCGGTGGTGCACCGGGCCCCGGCCGAGACGCCCGACCGCGCCTACCCGTACGTCCTGACCACCGGCCGGCTCCTGCAGCAGTACCAGAGCGGCACCCAGACGCGGCGGCTGGCCGGCCCGATGGTGCCCGACCCGCACGTGCAGCTGCACCCGAGCCTGGCCCGCCGGCTGCGGATCGAGCCCAGCGACCTGGTCGAGCTGCGGACCCGGCGCGGGGCGGCCGTGTTCCGGGCGCAGGTCACCGATGCGATCCGGCCCGAGGTGCTGTTCGTCCCGTTCCACTGGGGCGGCGCCAGCAACGCCAACGCGCTGACCGATCCGGCCCTCGACCCGTTCTCCAAGATGCCCGAGTTCAAGGTGTGCGCCGTCACCGCCCGCCGGGTGGGTGGACCCGACGACACCCACCTGCTGACCACCCTGCCCGGCCAGCCGGAGGTCCGCCCGTTCCGGGAGCGCGCCTCCCCGGCCGGCGCCGGTCAGACCCCCGGCCGCCGTCCCACCGCCCCCCGCCGCCCGCACCCCCCGAGATCGAAGGACACCCGCATGCACACCAAGAACCGTTTCCTGCAGGGCATCTTCCCGTTCACCGGGGTCGGCATCGACAAGCCCGCCCCCATCGAGGGGACGCCGACGTACGTGGTGCCGGACGGCTCCGTCGCCCAGGCCCTGTACTTCCGCGGCGGGAACACCACCGACGAGCTGATCACCGTGGTGCTCATGCGGGACGGCGTGCCCATGCGCTACTTCCCGATCGGAGCACGCGCGGACGTGCACGTCCCGCTGCGGGTCGTCGAGGACCTCATCGGCGGCACCGCGCTGGAACTGGCGGTCGCCGCGCCCGACAAGCTCACCGGCACCGTGGTGGTCGACCTGGGCCTGGTGGAGGTCTGATGACCCTGATCGACGACGACGCCATCGACTCCTTCGAGGGGCAGTTCGATCCCGACCGGGACGGCGGCGACACCCGCCGCCGCCTCGTGGTGATCGGCAACGGCATGGCCGGCGCCCGCACGGTCGAGGAGATACTGGCCCGCGGCGGCGCGGAGCAGTTCAGCGTCACCATGTTCGGCGACGAGCCGTACGGGAATTACAACCGCATCATGCTTTCCCACGTCCTGTCGGGCGAGGAGACCGAGGCGGACATCTTTCTCAACAGCCTGGCCTGGTACACCGAGAACGACATCACGCTGTACGCCGGGGTCCGGGCCACCCGCATCGACCGGTTCGCCAAGATCGTCTACGCCGAGCACACGGTCGACGGCACGAAGTACGAGACGCCCTACGACGACCTGATCGTCGCCACCGGCAGCCGCTCGTTCATCCCGCCGATCGAAGGCCTGCGGCTGGACGACGGGTCGCTCAAGCCGGGCGTGTTCGCCTTCCGCACGATGGACGACACGACGTCGATGATCGAGTACGCCCGGCACGACGAGCACCGCCGGGCCGTGGTGATCGGCGGCGGCCTGCTCGGGCTGGAGGCGGCCCGCGGCCTGCAGGGCTTCGGGCTGCAGGTCGACGTCCTGCATGCCGGCCCGCACCTGATGAACGCGCAGATCGGGCCGGAGGGCGGCGAGATCCTCCGCAAGAGCGTCGAGGATCTGGGCATCTACGTGCACACCAAGGCCCGGACCACCGCGATCATGGGCGAGGACAAGGTCGAGGGCGTCTGGATGGTCGACCATCCGCTGCTCGAGTGCGACATGGTCGTCGTCGCCGCCGGCATCCGGCCGAACGTCGATCTGGCCGTGACCAGCGGGTTCACCGTCGAGCGGGCGATCATCGTGGACGACCAGATGCGCACCGTGGACGACCCGGACGTCTACGCGGTCGGCGAGTGCGTGCAGCACCGCGGCGAGGTCTACGGCCTGGTGCAGCCGCTCTGGGAGCAGGCGGTCGTGCTGGCCGAGCACCTCACCGGCGCCGACCCGGAGGCGGCCTACCACGGCTCGCGGACCTCGACCAAGCTCAAGGTGGCCGGCGTCGACGTCGCCGCGATGGGCGTCCAGGGCCCCGAGCGGGACACCGACGAGCACATCGTGTTCTCCGAACCGCGCAAGGGCATCTACAAGTCGCTGGTCATCCGCGACGAGAAGCTCATCGGAGCAACTGTTCTCGGCGATACCTCGAAGGTCGCGTTCCTGATCCAGGCGTTCGATCGCGGCCTGCCGCTGCCCGAGGAACGCCTGGAGATGCTGTTCAACCTGGGCACCCCGGCCGAGGAGGTCGGCGTCGCCGAACTCGCCGACGACGCCCAGGTCTGCAACTGCAACGGGGTGTCCAAGGGCGCCCTGGTGGCCTGCGTGGAGAGCGGCACCAGGACGGTCGCCGGCGTCATGGACAGGACCCGGGCCGGCAAGGGCTGCGGCTCCTGCAAGAACATGGTCTGCCAGATCGTCGAGTGGGCGGCCGGCGGCAAGGTCGAGGAGGACCCGTCGGCCAACTGGTACGTCCCCGGCATCCCGATGGACAAGCCGGACCTGATGAAGGCGATCCTGGAACAGCAGCTCCGCTCCGTCTCCAGCGTCTTCGCCGCCCTCGCCCCGGGGGGCGCCGAGGACGCCAAGTCGAAGATGGGCCTGGCCTCGCTGCTCAAGATGATGTGGGCGGACGACTACATCGACGAGAAGGACGCGAAGTTCATCAACGACCGGGTGCACGCCAACATCCAGAAGGACGGCACGTTCTCGGTCGTCCCGCAGATGAAGGGCGGCGTCACCACCCCCGAACAGTTGCGCAAGATCGCCGATGTGGCCGAGAAGTGGAACGTGCCGATGGTCAAACTGACCGGCGGCCAGCGGATCGACCTGCTGGGCATCCGCAAGGAGGATCTGCCCGGCGTCTGGGCCGACCTGGGCATGCCGTCCGGGTACGCCTACGGCAAGAGCTTCCGCACCGTGAAGACCTGCGTGGGCCAGGAGTTCTGCCGGTTCGGGGTGGGTGACTCGACCAACCTGGGGATCAAGATCGAGTCCCGGTTCCAGGGCCTCGAATCGCCGGCGAAGATCAAGATGGCGGTGACCGGCTGCCCGCGCAACTGCGCCGAATCCCTGTGCAAGGACGTCGGCCTGGTCGCCGTCGACGGCGGGCGGTGGGAGATCTACGTCGGCGGCGCGGCCGGCGCGCACATCCGCAAGGGCGACCTGCTGGCCACGGTGGACGATCCCGACCTCGCGGTGACGCTGTCCGGCCGGTTCATCCAGTACTACCGGGAGAACGCCAAGTGGCTCGAGCGCACCTACGCGTTCGTCCCGCGGATGGGCATCGAGTTCCTGCGCGAGGTGATCGTCCAGGACAGCCTGGGCATCGCCGCCGAGCTGGACGAGCGGCTGCAGACGGCGGTCGACGGGTACCGGGACCCGTGGCAGGAAGGGGCCGCGCCGGCCACCCCCGGCCAGTTCCGGACGTCGCTGCCGCTGGAGGTCCTGCCGCAGGTGCCGGTCCGATGACCGCGGTCACCGATCCGGGCGCCGGTCCGGTCCACCGGCTGGGCCCGCTGTCCCAGGTGCCGGCGGGGGAGGGGCGGGCGTTCGGCGTCGACGGCACCCAGGTCGCCGTCTTCCACCTGCGCACCGGCGCCGTGCACGCCGTCTCGGCGGTCTGCCCGCACAAGGGCGGCCCGCTGGCCGACGGGCAGATCGACGGCTCGATCGTGCTGTGCCCGCTGCACCTGAACGCCTGGGAGCTGGCCACCGGCTGCTCGCGCAGCGGCCAGCCCGACCTGCGGACCTGGCGCGTCGAGGTCGTCGACGGCGAGATCCTCCTGCACTCGGCCTGACCGCGTCCCGCCGGGGGCGCGGCGCGCGGGCGCCGCCCCGCTGCCCGCCGGCGCCGCCCGCCGGTCCCGGGGCGCCCCACCTGACTGAACCGCCCACCACAGAACAGGAACCGTGCCGATGAGCACTCCCGAGATCACCCCGGTCCAGGCCGACCTGACGTCCTCGCCGACCGACCCGGCGATCCCCACCACGCACCACGGCAAGTACTGGATCGAGGACTGGCGCCCCGAGGACCCGGTGTTCTGGGCGGAGAAGGGCGCCCGGATCGCCAAACGGAACCTGGTGTTCTCGGTCGTCTCCGAGCACATCGGCTTCTCCGTCTGGTCGATGTGGTCGGTGCTGGTGCTGTTCCTGGGCCCCGAGTACGGCATCGACGCCGCCGGGAAGTTCCTGCTCACGGCGCTGCCCACGCTGCTCGGTGCCGTGCTGCGGCTGCCGTACACCTTCGCGGTCGCCACCTTCGGCGGCCGGAACTGGACGATCATCTCGGCCCTGCTGCTGCTCATCCCGACCGTCGGCATCGTCATCGTGCTGCAGCCGGGCGTCGCCTACGGCACCCTGCTGTTCGTGGCGTGCCTCGCCGGCGTCGGCGGTGGCAACTTCGCCTCGTCGATGACCAACATCAACGCCTACTACCCGGCCCGGCTCAAGGGCTGGGCCCTGGGCATCAACGCCGGGGGCGGCAACATCGGCGTCCCGATGGTGCAGCTGATCGGCCTGCTCATCCTGGCCACCATCGGCGCGAGTTACCCGCGGGTGCTGCCGGTCATCTACATCCCGCTGATCATCGCCGCGGCCGTGGGCGCGGCGCTGAAGATGAACAACCTGACCGAGATGCGCAACTCCAAGCGCGCGATGCGGGACGTCGCCAAGGAGGGGCACACCTGGGTCATCTCGTTGCTCTACATTGGGACGTTCGGGTCGTTCATCGGCTTTTCCTTCGCGTTCGGGCAGGTGCTCCAGGTGCAGTTCGCCGACATCTTCTCGACCCCGGTCAAGGCGGCCTACCTGACCTTCATCGGCCCGCTCATCGGCTCGCTGATCCGGCCCTACGGCGGCGCGCTGGCCGACCGGCTCGGCGGGGCCCGGGTTTCGTTCGTCAACTTCGTCGCGATGGCCCTGGGCGCCGGGGTGGTGCTCGTCGCCTCGTTGCTGCACTCGCTGCCGCTGTACCTGGTCGGCTTCATCATGCTGTTCGCGTTCAGCGGCCTGGGCAACGGCTCGGTCTACAAGATGATCCCGGCGATCTTCAAGGCCAAGTCGGGCCTGGAGATCACCCGGGCGGGGGTCGATCCGGCCGCCTCGATGGCCAAGTCCCAGCGCTACGCGGGCGCGCTGATCGGCATCGCCGGCGCCATCGGCGCGTTCGGCGGGGTGCTGGTCAACCTGGCCTTCCGCCAGTCGTTCCTGGCCACGAAGTCGGCCGATGCCGCCTACATCGGGTTCATCGCCTTCTACGCCGTCTGCTTCGCCGTCACCTGGTACGTGTACCTGCGGCCCTCCGCGAAGCGGCTCGAGGGTGTCTGACTCCGCGCCGGACGCCGGCCTGCTGCCCCTGCACCTGGTGGTGCGGGGGCGGCGGGTCGTGGTCGTCGGCGGCGGTCCGGTGGCCGCGCGCAAGGTGGCCACCGTGCTGGCCGCCGGCGCCGACGTGCTCGTGGTCGCTCCGTTCGCCTGCGAGGCGATCGTCGACGACGCCGCCGCCGGCCTGCTGACCTGGCGGTGCGCCGAGTACGCGGCGGCCGATCTGGCCGGGGCCTGGCTGGTCTTCGCGGCCACCGGCGAGCCCGCGGTGGACGCGGCGGTCGCGGCCGACGCCGAGGCCGGCCGGGTGTTCTGCGTCCGCGCCGACGACGCCGCCACCGGCAGCGCCCGGTCCGCGGCGGTGATCCGCCGGGACGACGTCCTGGTGTCGGTCGGCTCGGCCGGCGCCGCCGACCCCCGGCGGGCCGTCGCGGTGCGGGACGCCATCACCGCGGCCCTGGACACCGGTGCGCTGCCCGTGCGCCGGCACCGCGCGGGACCCGGGCGGGTCGTGCTGGTCGGCGGCGGCCCCGGTGACGGCGACCTGCTCACCCTGCGCGGACGCCGGGAGCTGGCCGCCGCCGACGTGGTGGTCGTCGACCGGCTCGCACCCCGGTCCGTGCTGGACGAACTCGGGCCGGGCGTGCTGGTGCTGGACGTCGGCAAGGCGCCCGGCCGGCACCCGGTGCCACAGCACGAGATCAACCGGTTGCTGGTCGAGCACGCCCGGGCCGGCCGCCGGGTGGTGCGGCTCAAGGGCGGCGATCCGTTCGTGCTGGGACGCGGCGGCGAGGAGGTCGCCGCCTGCCGGCAGGCCGGGGTCGAGGTGTCGGTGGTGCCCGGCGTGACCAGCGCGTTCGCCGTGCCGGCCGGGGCCGGCATCCCGGTGACCAACCGCGGTGAGTCGCGGCAGGTCACGGTGATCTCCGGGCACGACGCGTTCGCGACCGGCGATCCCGGCGACGGACTGCCCGCCGACATCGACTGGCGCGGGCTGGCGGACGGTCGGGGCACCCTGGTCGTGCTGATGGGGGTGGCCGCCCTGCCGGCGATCACCGCCGGCCTGCTCGGGGCGGGCATGGATCCGGCCACCCCGGTGGCGATCGTGCAGGACGGGTGGGGCGACACCCAGCGGGTCACCGCCGGACCCATCGACCGGATCGTCGACCTGGCCCGGGCCCGGGACGTCCGGTCGCCCGCGGTGATCGTCATCGGCGCGGTGGCCGCCCACGCGCAGGTCTGACCCCGGAACCCGACCTGACCCGGCCGGGTACCCGAGGGGCGGCGGTTCAGGATCCGGTCGCCAGCTGCGCCTGGTAGGCCAGCAGGCCGCCGACCAGCACCGCGAGCGCGATGACGCCGGTCAGCAGCGCGACCTTCCCGCCCCGGCGGCCGAACACGTCCTGCCAGGCGGTCAGCCGGTCGGTCTCGTACCGGAACCGGCGCCAGTGCAGCAGCATCCAGAAGATCAGCCCGAGGATGACCGTCAGCGCGGCGAACACGACGACGATCGTGACGGTATGCACGGTTCCTCCCGTCCGGTCGGATCGCGGTCCCCGGGGGCCGGGCCGCGCGTCCTTTCCGATCAGGGTTCCCGTTCGCGGGTCCGGGCATGCGCACCCGCGGGTCGGGTAGGCGGGATCGCGGGTCAGGGGTGATCATCGTGCAATGCGCCCGGACCCGGACCCGGCCGGGCCACGCTCTGTCCGGCGAGGGGGTGAGGGATGAACCTGGAGAAGGTCATCTTCGGCTTCTTCGTGCTGCTCGCGGCGACGCTGAACTTCGGCTTCTTCCTCGGCGACATCGCGGTCCCGGCGCTGCACAACATCTACGAGCTGTTCGGTGCGCTGGTGGTCAGCCTGATCGCCACCGTGCTCAAGTTCGGCGACCGCACCCAGCTGGGGGCGACCCACCTGGCCACCAGCCTGGTCGCCGACCTGCAACTGATCTGCGCCGCGCTGGTCTGGGGGTACGCGGCCAACGTGTCCAGCCACGGGGTGACCAGCGAGGCGATGGCCAGCGTGGTCTCGCTCTCCGGCGGCGCGCTGCTGGCCAACCTGGTCTCGGTCATCCTGCTGGTGGTCGAGACCGTCTCCTTCCACCGGCGCTGAGGCGCCCATGTCGAACGTGCTGCAGATCTTCTGGAAGCAGATGTTCGGCGAGGACGACCGCCCGCCCCGGTTGCGCCGGCGGATCCGGATCGACGACGAGCCGGCCGCCACCAACACCATCTTCATCGTCATGCGCCGGATGCGGGCGCCGCTGATCATCCTGATCGTGATCTTCTCGATCACCGTCTTCGTGATGTCCCTGATCCCGGCGACCGACCCCGAGGGTCGCCCGTACCACATGTCGATCTTCGAGTCGCTCTACTTCATGAGCTACACCGCCTCGACGATCGGCTACGGCGAGCTGCCGTACCCGTTCAACGCCAACCAGCGCATGTGGGCGACCATCTCGATCTACCTGCTGGTCATCGGCTGGGCATACGCCATCGGCTCGCTGCTGACCCTCATCCAGGACCGGACGTTCCGGCAGGCCCTGTCCCTGCAGCGGTTCCGCCGCAAGGTGCGGCGGCTGCGCGAGCCGTTCCTGCTGTTCGCCGGCTACGGCCAGACCGGGGAGTTGCTGGGCAAGGCGTTCGACTCGATGGGGCAGCAGTTCGTCGTCATCGACGCCAAGGCCGAGCGGATCGACTCGCTGGACCTGGTCGCCTACCACGCCGACGTGCCCGCCCTGGCCGGGGACGTGCGCAACCCGCACCACCTGGCCATCGCCGGGCTGGACAACCCGTACTGCTCCGGCGTCCTCGCGCTGACCAGCGACGACGAGGTCAACCTGCACGTCATCATGGCGGCCGCGCTGCTCCGGCCGGAACTTCCGGTGATCGCCCGGGTCGTCTCGCCGACCATCGAGTACCGGATGAACGCGTTCGGCAACCCGTCCCTGGTCAACCCGTTCGACCGGTTCGGCGACCATCTCCGGCTGGCCCTGCGGGCGCCGGCCTCCTACCAGTTGCTCACCTGGCTGGAGAGCGGGCCGGGGTCGGACCGGCCGCGGCGCGCGCGGCCCCCGACCAAGGGTCGCTGGGTGCTGGCCGGCTACGGCCGGTTCGGCCGCGAGCTGGTCAAGGATCTGCGGGACGAGGGGCTGTCGGTCACCGTCATCGACCCGTTGGGTCATCCGGACGATCCGGCGGTGATCGTCGGCGACGCGTCCGAGCCGTCCGTGCTCAAGCAGGCCGACCTGGCGACCGCGGTCGGCTTCGTCGCCGGGACCGACAACGACACGACCAACCTGTCGCTGGCCGCCACCGCGCGTCGGGTCAACCCGCGGCTGTTCCTGGCCGCCCGGCAGAACCTGCAGGTCAGCGCGCCGCTGTTCCGCGCGATGGACCTGGACTCGCTGCTGGTGCCGACCGAGGTGGTCGCGCACGAGATGTACGCCCAGCTGTCGACGCCACTGCTGTGGCGCTTCGTCCAGGAGATCCCGGCGATGGGCGACGAGTGGGCCGCCCGGACCATGGAGCGGATCACCGGTTCCTGCGGCCGCCGCCTGCAGGAGCTGTGGAAGGAGCGGCTCCGGCCGGCCGAGGCCCCGGCCCTGCGCCGGCGGCTGCTCGACGGGCCGGTGCGGCTGGGCGACGTGCTGCGCGATCCCGACGACCGCACCACCCGGCTCGACATCGTGCCGCTGCTGGTCCAGCGGGGATCCGGGCCGGACGCGCAGAGCCACCTGACGCCCGACGACGACTTCCTCCTCGAGCCCGACGACGAACTGTTGCTGGCCGGCCGGACCACCGACCGGCACGCCCTGGAGACCATCCTGTTCGACGACGCGGCCTGCGAGTACGTCCTCTACGACCGGCACATGCCGTCGAGCTGGGTGTGGCGCGCGCTCGCCCGGCGGACCCGGTCGGGTGACAAGGGCCGCGTCGGCGCGGTGTGAAGGGTCACACCGGCGCACCCTGGTGGCCATCATGCGTCTGCTCAGGCATCCACCCGCCCCATCCGTCCGCAGTGACCCGCACCTCCGGGTGCCATCGCAGTGCCAACTGGCCGGCAACGGTGACGCCAGTGTCCGTTGTTGCTCAGCGAAAGGATTTCCGGCTGTGTTTTTGATGAAGAACCAGGTGCGCCCCTACGCCTGGGGATCGCGGACCGCGATCTCCGCCCTGCTCGGCGAACCGGTGCCGTCCAGCGAGCCGCAGGCCGAACTCTGGGTCGGCGCCCATCCGGGCGACTCCTCGGTGCTGGTGCAGCCGGCCGGTGAGCGACCGCTGGTGCACGCCGTCGCCGAGGATCCGGCCGGCACGCTGGGCGCCGAGGTGGCCCGCGAGTTCGACGGCACGTTCCCGTTCCTGCTCAAGCTGCTGGCCGCGGACGCGCCGTTGTCGTTGCAGGCCCACCCGACGATGGCTCAGGCGCAAGCCGGGTTCGATGCCGAGGATGCGGCCGGGGTGCCGGTCGACGCGCCGTTCCGCAATTAC
>NZ_JBMDXT010000313.1:0-9143 GCF_048594475.1 Nakamurella sp.
GCGATCCTGGGCCAGATGAAGCGGCTCGGCGACTCCGTCGACTGGGACCGCGAGCGGTTCACGCTGGACGACGGCTTGTCCGACGCCGTGCAGACGATCTTCAAGCGCATGTATGACGACGGCCTGATCTACCGGGCCGAGCGGATCATCAACTGGTGCCCGGGCTGCCTTACCGCGCTGTCCGACATCGAGGTCGAGCACGCCGACGACGAGGGCGAGCTCGTCTCGATCCGGTACGGCGCGGACGGCGCCGACGGCCTGGTGGTGGCGACGACCCGGGTGGAGACGATGCTCGGCGACACGGCCATCGCCGTCCACCCGGACGACGAGCGGTACCGGCACCTGGTCGGGCGCACCGTGCTGCTGCCGATCGTGAACCGGGAGATCCCGGTGGTGGCCGACGACCACGTGGAGCCGCAGTTCGGCACCGGCGCGGTCAAGGTCACCCCGGCGCACGACCCGAACGACTTCGAGATCGGCCGCCGGCACGACCTGCCCATGCCGACGATCATGAACGAGAGCGCGGTCATCACCGGGACGGGCACCCGGTTCGACGGCATGGACCGGTTCGCCGCGCGGGTGGCCATCAAGGAGGAGCTGCGCGCGCAGGGCCGGATCGTGGCGGAGAAGGTGCCGTACGTGCACGCCGTCGGGCACTGCTCGCGGTCCGACGACGTGATCGAGCCGCGGCTGTCGACGCAGTGGTTCGTCCGGGTGGAGACGCTGGCCAAGGCGGCCGGCGACGCGGTGCGCGAGGGCCGGACGGTGATCCACCCGCCGGAGCTGGCCGCCCGGTACTTCGACTGGGTCGACAACATGCACGACTGGTGCATCTCGCGCCAGCTCTGGTGGGGTCACCGCATCCCGGTCTGGTACGGCCCGGACGGGCAGATGCGGGCCGTCGGCCCGGGCGAGGAACCGCCGGGCGAGGGCTGGACCCAGGACCAGGACGTCCTGGACACCTGGTTCTCCTCCGGCCTGTGGCCGTTCTCGACCATGGGCTGGCCGCAGCAGACCGACACGCTCCGGGCGTTCTACCCGACCTCGGTGCTGGTCACCGGCTACGACATCCTGTTCTTCTGGGTCGTCCGGATGATGATGTTCGGCCTCTACGGGACGACGACGGACGGCGGCGAGCCGCAGGTGCCGTTCGCCACGGTGGCCCTGCACGGGCTGGTCCGCGACCAGTACGGCAAGAAGATGTCCAAGTCGCGGGGGAATACGGTCGACCCGCTCAAGTGGATCGACACCTACGGCGCCGACGCCCTGCGGTTCACCCTGGCCCGTGGGTCCAACCCGGGCGCCGACCAGGCGATCGCCGAGGAGTGGGTCGCCGGTGCCGGCAAGTTCTGCTCGAAGCTGTTCAACGCCACCCGCTTCGCGCTGCTCAACGGGGCCGTCGTGCCGGACGTGCCGCTGATCGAGTCGCTGCTGAGCCCGGCCGACCGGTGGATCCTGGACCGGCTGGACGAGATGACCGCGGCCACGACCGATCTGCTGGGCGACTTCCAGTTCGCCAAGGCGGCCGAGGGCCTCTACCACTTCGCCTGGGACGAGGTCTGCGACTGGTACCTGGAACTGGCCAAGGTGCAGATCTACGGCGACCAGGGGGATGCCGCCGGTGCCGGCGCGGCGGACCGCCTGGTCACCACCCGGCAGGTGCTGGGCACGGTGCTGGACGGCCTGCTGCGGCTGCTGCACCCGTTCGTGCCGTTCGTCACCGAGACCCTGTGGACCTCGCTGACCGGCGAGGAATCGCTGGTGATCGCGGACTGGCCGGTGCCGTCCGGCCGGACCGCGGACCCGGCGGCCGCCGCCTGGGTGGCCGACATCCAGACCCTGACCACCGAGATCCGCCGGGTCCGGGCCGACCAGAAGGTGCCGCCGAGCCGGCCGCTGCCGGCCCGCTTCACCGGCGTCGGGTCCGAACTGGAGGCCGCGGCCCGGGCGCTGACCCGGCTCACCAAGGCCGGTCCGGACTTCCGGGCCACGGTCACGCTGCCGGTCCGGCTGTCCGGAGGCCCGGCCACGGTCGCTCTGGACACCAGCGGTGTGGTCGACGTCAAGGCCGAGATCGCCCGCGCCACCAAGGATCTGACCGCCGCGGAGAAGGAGGTCGGGGACTGCGGGCGCAAGCTGGGCAACGCCGACTTCCTGGCCAAGGCGCCCGACGCGGTGGTGGACAAGATCCGGGGCCGGCTGGACAAGGCCGAGCAGGACGTGGCCCGGTTGACCGAACGGCTGCGCCAGCTGCGCGAGGACGAGAAGTGAGCGGGGACCGCGACTCCGGCGCAGCGGCCGGCGATCCGCTGGGCTGGGACGCCGACGCGGTCGACCCGGACGACCTGTCCGGCGACTGGGCCGGCGACGGTGCCGACGGGGATCTGTCCGGCCGGTTCGCTGCCGAGATCGCCCAGGCCACGGCCGATCTGGACGACCAGGCGCCGGACGGCACCACCGCCCTGGTGCCCGACTCGCCGCCGCTGACCCTGGCCTACGTGGAGTCGCTGCTGGACACCCGGCGCAACGAGGTGCAGATCTCGCCGACGCTCGACCGGATCACCGCGCTGCTGGACGTGCTCGGCAACCCGCAGCGCAGCTACCCGGTGATCCTCATCGCCGGCACCAACGGCAAGTCCTCCACCGCGCGGATGATCGACGCGCTGCTGACCCGGTTCGGGCTGCGCACCGGGCGCTTCACCTCGCCGCACCTGCAGTCGGTGACCGAGCGCATCGCGCTCGACGGCGAGCCGATCAGTGCCGATCGGTACGTCCAGACGTACTCGGACATCGCCGCCTTCATCGACCTGGTCGACCAGGGGTCGACGCGGGCCGGCGGGGTGCCGCTGTCGAAGTTCGAGATCCTGACCGCGATGGCCTATGCGGTGTTCGCCGACGCCCCGGTCGACGTCGCCGTCGTCGAGGTCGGCCTGGGGGGTACCTGGGACTCGACCAACGTCGCCGACGCCGCCGTCGCGGTCCTGACGCCGGTCGGCATCGACCACACGGAGTTCCTCGGGTCCACGCTGAAGGAGATCGCGACCAACAAGGCCGGGATCGTCAAGCCCGACTCGGTGGCCATCGTCGGCCCGCAGGAGCCGGAGGCGATGACCGCGATCCTGCGCCGCACGGTCGAGGTCGACGCGGCGGTCGCCCGGTTCGGCAGCGAGTTCGCGGTGCTCGACCGGTCGTTCGCGGTCGGCGGCCAGCGGCTGACCCTGCAGGGGCTGGGCGGCGTCTACGAGGACGTCTTCCTGCCGCTCGCCGGCGAGCACCAGGCGGTCAACGCGGCCCTGGCCCTGGCCGCGGTCGAGGCGTTCTTCGGCGCCGGCGCGGCGCGGCAGCTCGACCTCGGCCCGGTCCAGGACGGCTTCGCCACGGCCGCGTCCCCGGGCCGGCTGGAACGGGTCCGGGCGTCGCCGACCATCCTGGTCGACGCGGCGCACAACCCGCATGGCGCGACCGCGCTCGCCGCCGCGCTGACCGCCGAGTTCTCCTTCGCCCGGCTGGTGGGGGTGCTCGCGGTGATGGCCGACAAGGACGTGCGCGGCATCCTGGAGGCGCTGGCCGGCTCGTTCGACGAGGTCGTGGTCACCCGCAACTCCTCGCCCCGGTCGATGGACCCGGCCGAGCTGGCCGCGCTGGCCGAGGACGTGTTCGGCGACGGTGTGGTGCACGTCGCCGACCGGATGGACGACGCGATCGCGCTGGCCGTCGAACTGGCCGAGACCGGTGTCGACGACGTCGCCGGGACCGGGGTGGTGATCACCGGCTCGGTCGTGTCGGCGGGGGACGGCCGGGCCCTGGCCGGGTTGGCGCCGGCATGAGCGAGGCCATGAGCGAGGCGGGGTCGACCGTGGATGAGCAGGAGTACGCCCGGCGCGAGGCGGCGATCGACAAGGGACTGCGCGGGGTGATGTCGGCCACCCTGGTGCTCGAGGCGATCGCGGTGCTGCTGGCCCTGCCGGTGGCGATCAACATCGACGGCGGGGTCGGCCCGGTGTGGGTCGTGCTGATCTGCCTGCTGGCGGTCGCCCTGATCGGCTGCTGCGTGATCATCAAGCGCCCGTACGCGCTCACCGTGATCCTGGGCCTGCAGGCGCTGATGATCGCCGGCTGGTTCGTCACCCCGACCCTGGGCGTGATGGGCCTGGTGTTCGCCGCCGTCTGGGCGCTGATCCTGTGGTTCCGCGGTGAACTCCGTCGCCGGCTGGCGGCCGGTACGCTGCCGGAGCCGCCGCCCAGCGGTCGGTGACTCGTTCCGATCCGTTCCTGCCCGACCAAGGAGTGACCCCTGTGTCCGAACGCACCCTCGTCCTGATCAAGCCCGACGGCGTCGAGCGGCATCTGATCGGCGAGATCCTCGCCCGGATCGAGCGCAAGGGCCTGTCGATCGTGGCGCTGGAACTGCGGACCGTCGAGCTCGCGGTCGCCGAGGAGCACTACGCCGAGCACAAGGGCAAGGGCTTCTACTCCAGCCTGCTCGACTTCATCACCGGCGGCCCGCTGGTCGCCGCCGTGGTCGAGGGCCCGCGCGCGGTGACCGCGTTCCGGCAGCTGGCCGGCGGCACGGACCCGGTGGAGAAGGCCGCGACCGGCAGCATCCGCGGTGATTTCGGGCTGGAGACCCAGTACAACCTGGTGCACGGGTCGGATTCGCCCGAGTCGGCGGCCCGGGAGATCGCGCTGTGGTTCCCCGGCCTGTGACGGCTGATCCCGGCATGACCGGCGGCCTGGCCGCCGGGGTGGAGGCGGCGATCCCGACCATCCGCCGGGTCGGTCCTGGTCTGCGCCCGGCGCCGGCCGGGTCGGGCGCGGCGCCCGCGACGCCGATGGCCGCGGACAGCGCCTTCGGCGTCGCGCTGGTCGGCCTGTGGCACGACGTGGCCCGGGCCGGCGGCGCCGTCGGGTTCCCGGCCGCCGTCGACCGGTCCGACGTGGCCCGCCGGGTCGCGCCGATCGTGGAGGAGCTGCGCACCGGCCGTGCGGTCGCCGTCGCGGCCGACCAGGGCCGGCGGCTGGTCGGGGTGGCGGTCCTGCGTCCCGGGGTCGGGGCGCGCGCACACACCGGGCGGCTGGAGGCACTGCTGGTGGAGCCGCCGCTCGCCGGCTGCGGCCTGGGCCGCGCACTGCTGACCACCCTGCTGGACGGGGCGCGCGAGCGCGGTCTGGACCGGGTGGCCGTGGAGTTCGCGCGGGACGAGCGGGTGCAGCGGTTCTTCGAGCGGGCCGGCTTCGAGGTCTGGGGTGCTCGCCCCGGTTGGCAGCGCCCGTCGCCCGGCGTCGAGGTCGAGGAACTCGTCATGGGCCGGTCCCTGTGACCGCCGGCGGTCGGCGGGTGGTCGACCTGTCGCAGGTGATCGTCGAAGGGATGATCACCTACCCGGGCATCCCCGGGCCGACCCTCGGCGCCCACCTGACCTTCGAGGAGTCCGCCGCGCACTATGCCGCGGGGACCGAGTTCGCCATCGGCACCATCTCGATGGCGGCGAACACCGGCACCTACCTGGACACACCCGCGCACCGGTACCGGGACGGGCAGGACCTGTCCCAGCTGAGCCTGGACAAGATGGTCGACCGGCCCGGGGTCGTCGTCCGGGCCCGGACGCTGGCCACCCCGGGCGGCCGCGCGGTCGACGAGGCGTTCCTGCGGGCCGCGCTCGATGACGTCGACCCGGCGGGCCGGGCGGTCCTGATCGAGACCGGGCACAGCGACCACTGGGGCACCCCGGCCTACTTCACCGACCATCCCTACCTGACCGACGACGCGGTCGAGTTCCTGGTCTCGGCCAGGCCGGCCCTGGTCGGCATCGACTCGCTGAACATCGACTCCACCCACACCGGCCGGCGACCCGCGCACAGCTGGCTGCTGGCCGCGCAGATCCCGGTGGTCGAGCACCTGACCCGGCTGGGCGAGCTGCCGGACACCGGATTCCGGTTCACCGCGGCACCGCCGGCGGTGCGGGGGATGGCGACCTTCCCGGTGCGGGCGTTCGCGATCGTCGACGGCTGACGGGCGCGGGGACTGACGGGACCGCGGCCGGCGCGGGCCGGCTCGGGTGGGTCAGCGGGTCAGCGATGCTGGCCGCGCCGCCCGGTGGCCAGGAACGCCCAGCCGACGGCGACGGTGCCCGCCAGCAGCAGGGCCAGGCCGACGACGACGGGCCAGACGATGTCCAGGCCGGTGCTGGCCAGCACCATGGCGGTCGGCGGGGGATCGCCGGCGGGGGTCTCGGACACCGGGGTCCAGACCGTGGCGGCGCCGGCGGCGCCGGCCGACAGGACACCGAGCCCCATCAGGGACACCAGCAGGGCGCCGACGGTGAGCCACCGGCGCAGTGCGGGCGTCCTGGGCATCGCTGCGGTTCCTGTTCGTTCGGGGGCCGGACCGGGTCGGCGCAGGCCGGATCGTGGGGTCACAGTCAAGACGTGTGAGGCCGCCGTATGGTTGCCCGGACGAGCCGCCCGATGTCGAACTGTGAGAGCGCGGTCCACTACCCAGTGTAGGAACATCCGGCGCGAAATGGTCGTGGCGCGCGGAGACGATCACGGACCGTCGTGCCCGAGTGCGCCGCCCGCCTTCGCCGGCTCGGTCGAACCCTGTGGGATAATCACTGCGGTACGTCGGCGACTCGAGGTCGGCGACGTACCTGGGCGGGGGATGTCGGCATCCGCCGCGCCGGGAGGCAGACCGTGTTTTTCACCGGCTGTCCGCCGACCGGATCGCGGCGGGCACCGACGTCGAACGCCCGACCACCAGACTTCCCGGAGGCCTCCCGGCCCCGGGTCATTGACCTGTAGGACTCCTGCGCGGACGCGTCTGCACGCGCCCGGGGGTCCGTGAGAGGAACGTCGCGATGACGCTGACCCTGGAAACCGCACTGGCCGATCTGCCCGCCAAGCCGCGCGTGCACGAGCTGTCCAAGCGCGTGGGCACCACCAGCAAGGAAATGATCGCCGTGCTCAACGAGCGCGGCCTGACCGTGAGCAGCGCCTCGGCCTCCGTGCCGAGGGCGGTCGCGGTGGCGGTGATCGAGCAGTACCTGGGCGAGCCGGCGCCGGGCGTCGCCGAACATGTCGCCGAGGAGGTCGCCGCGGCCCCGCCGGAAGCGCCGCCCGCGATCGGTGGCGAGCCGCCGGTCCCCGACGACCCGGGCGCCCGCAAGCCCGCGGTCGGTGATCCGCTGGCGTTGCTGTTCCTGCCTCCGGCCGAGGCCGTCGTCGCCGGCCCGCGGACCGATCGGGACGAGCAGATCGACGGCGAGCCCGAGGTCGAGCGGTCCGAGGAGGCGCCGCCCAAGCGGTCCCGCCGGCGCCGGGGTCGCCCGTCGGGCCGCCGGGGCGAGTCCGCCGACACCACCGTGCCCACCGACACCACCGACACCACCGACGTCACCGAGTCCGCCGGGACCGAACCCGGGCCGGACGGCGTCGACACCGGGGACGTCGCCGGGCCGGGCCTGCCCGCCGGGCCGGAGTCGGACGAGGCGGGCACGCCCGAGCCGGAGGGCGACGAGGACACCGACACCGACTCCGACGACGCGGGCGAGGGCGGCGGTCGCCGCCGTCGCCGGCGGGGGCGGCGCGGCCGCGGCCGGCTGGTCGAGGCCGACGAGTCCGCGGCCGACGACGCGGACGAGCAGGCCGGCGCCGGGGACGGCCAGGACGACAGGCCCGCCGGCGGGAAGGACGCGGCCGAGGGGTCCGACGACGACGAGGGCGACGACGCCGCGACCGATGCCGACGCGGACGCCGAGGGCGATGGTGACGACGAAGGGTCGTCCGGGGGCGGCACCCGCCGCCGGCGCCGCCGGCGGCGCCGCTCGACCGGCGACGACGCCAGCCCCCGCGAGGACGATCCCGACAACACCGTCGTGCACGTGCGGGAACCGCGCGGGTCGGCCGGCGCGGGCCGGGACGGCGGTCGGGACGGTGGTCGGGATGGCGGGGGCCGGGACGAGGTCCAGGGTGTCCGCGGGTCCACCCGGCTGGAGGCCAAGCGGCAGCGGCTGCGCGACTCGCGAGAGTCGTCCCGTCGCCGCCCGCAGATCCTCACCGAGGCGGAGTTCCTGGCCCGCCGGGAATCGGTCGAGCGGGTCATGGCCGTGCGCCAGCGCGGTGACCTGGCCCAGGTCGCGCTGCTCGAGGACGGCATCCTGGTCGAGCACTTCGTGTCGCAGACCGGGGCCGACTCGCTGATCGGCAGCGTCTTCCTGGGCAAGGTGCAGAACGTGCTGCCGTCGATGGAGGCGGCGTTCGTCGACATCGGGCGCGGTCGCAACGCCGTGATCTATGCCGGCGAGGTCAACTGGGAAGCCGCCGGGCTCGGCGGCAAGGCCCGGCGCATCGAATCCGCGCTGACCAGCGGCGACACCATCCTGGCCCAGGTGTCCAAGGACCCGGTCGGGCACAAGGGCGCCCGGCTGACCACGCAGATCTCGTTGCCCGGCCGGTTCCTGGTCTACGTGCCGGCCGGCGGCGCCACCGGCATCTCCCGCAAGCTGCCGGACACCGAACGCAAGCGGCTCAAGGCGATCCTCGACCGGATCGTGCCCGAGGACGCCGGCGTCATCATCCGGACGGCCGCCGAGGGCGTGTCCGAGGAGGAACTGGCCCGCGACGTCGAGCGGCTCAAGGCCCAGTGGGAGGAGATCTCCCGCCGGGCGCAGGCCAAGGGCAGCGCGCCGACCCTGCTCTACGCCGAGCCGGGCACCCTGCTCAAGGTCGTCCGCGACCTGTTCAACTCCGACATCAGCAAGCTGGTCGTCGACGGTGACGAGGCGTGGGAGCCGGTCTCGGAGTACGTGACCGCGGTCGCTCCGGAACTGGCCGACCGGCTGGTCCGGTGGGACCACGAGGGCTCGGACGTCTTCGCCAACTACCGCATCGACGAGCAGATCGCCAAGGCCCTGGAGCGCAAGGTGCACCTGCCGTCGGGCGGGTCCCTGGTGATCGACCGGACCGAGGCGATGACCGTCGTCGACGTCAACACCGGCAAGTACACCGGCTCCGGCGGCAACCTCGAGGAGACGGTCACCAAGAACAACCTGGAGGCGGCCGAGGAGATCGTCCGCCAGCTGCGGCTGCGGGACATCGGCGGGATCATCGTCGTCGACTTCATCGACATGGTGCTCGAGTCCAAC